>CAZCEB010000009.1:0-15692 GCA_964497305.1 uncultured Muribaculaceae bacterium
CTTTGTTGCCACGTTTAACGATGTAGATACCGTTAGCCGGGTTTTCAACTTTCACACCTTGTAGGTTGTAGTATTCAGGAGCTACATTAGCATCTTCAGCTTCAATATCAGAAATTGAAACTGTTCCAACAGTGAAGCCATATTTAGCAGCAGCTTTAGTTGTAAATGCTTCAGTTTGTGGAAGAGCATAACCATCAACCAACTCACCTGATGCATTGCTGCCATAGAAGTTTCCGGCAGAACCCCAAGCAAGGTCATATAGGTTATTACCCATATTGTGAGTCAAACGATGTTGCTCGTTCAATGTAACTTTACCTGTTTCATCGCGAACGATTTTGTAAACTGACAATACTCCTTGTGCACTTGCAGCAACAAGATGAGTTCCATCAGGAGATACACTCATTGCACCATTACGACGAACTGCGCCACCATCACCTTCGAGATATTGAACTACACCATTTGCGTCAATATAAGCCAATGCAGGTACATCATCAGTAGGAGCACCACGATATTGACAATACCACACACCACCTTGGTTGTCATATTCCATATTCATAGCACGAGTATATGAGATAGTATATTTTCCATCCAATGGAGCATAAACTGAAGGAGTAGGCAATGTCATTGAAGTACCGATATTGTATTCAAGAGCAGCATTTTCTGATGTCACAGCACCTAAATTTGTTGTATTACGAGTAATTGCCAACAATTTAGTGTTTTCACCGGAGCCAATCACGTCAAAGTCTTGAGCAGGACCTGCCAATAGATTGCCGGCTTCATCATAATAGAATGAGTTTGTCATTGTTTTGCCTGCAAGTAGAGAAGTAAATCCTTCACCTTCTACCAATGCTTCAACGCTTGGAGCAGATAAGAAATATTCACCGACCCAGTTATAGCGGTTAGCAAAGATGCGACCATCTTCTGCTACGCGAACGCGTGCAAAGTCAGCGCCATAATAAGATGAACTTGATTTGAATGCACTACCATTACCTACGCAAGTGATATCATTGCCAAAGAAGCGAGATTTACCGTTTTTGTCAAGGATTTGTTCACCGGCAGCATTATACATATAAAGACCACCACCTTCGCTACCATCAGCTTGAGCACTTACATAACCTGATGTTTTGCCGGCAGTATAACCTTCAGCAATGAACAATGTACCGAATGATCCTGATTCGAAGCTATTATCTACATCAAGACCTGATGGGTGATAGAAGCTAACAGAAGAGAAACGTTCGATAGCGTCTTTTGCTGCACCTTCAACAGAGATTTCCCAAGTATAGTCGCCATCTTCAAAGTCAGCAATGCTGATTTCAGCAGTGTAAGCGCCTTTTGCCTTAGCACCTTCAGCAGAAGTAGCAACAACATTACCTTCGGCATCTTTCACATTGATGTTAACGTCTGTAGCATCTGCGTTCAATGAGTAGCTGATTTTGAGAGTATTGTCAGCGATTTCGCTCTTCAATGCATAAGCAAATGGGTTAGCAGTACCATTTATTGTACCACGAGCAATAGATGCTGTTGTATAGAAATCACCTACGCTGAATTTAGTTGCTTTACCATCAACTACAAGGAACAATTCGATTTCAGCATCTGTTGTGCGGTCATCGGCACTGATTGTCAATGCAAGTTCACCATGAGCTGAAACATAGGTATATTCAACAGGATCGATTGTTGCGCCATCAAGTGTTACCTCTACTGCGTTAGAAATACCATCGGTAATATCAAACAATTTAACACCTTGAACTTTACCTTCGGCATTAACATCAGGAGCTACCATCAATGAGCGTCCTGCATATTTGAAGTAGTTAGCTCCATTAACTTTTGCATTAACAAATGTCTCGTTAAGTTCAATTGTAGCAGGATTCTTTGCTCCTGTTTTTGCAAAATAGAACTCTATAGGAGTTGTTTTATTTCCGTCGATTACCAAACCTTCAGTATAAATATCTGCCCCTGAATCATCTTGTCCAATAGAATGCTCAAGAGGAGAAATCATCAATTCATAATCTTGTGATGTACTTAGATTATCGGCATAGAAATATTTATTTATTGTTTCGTTATAACCTGAAGCCCAAGTATCCAAGCGTTCTTCTCCTGTTTTTTGTCCATCAGAAATCAACAAGCGTTCCATGCGCACTGCAATGCTTGATGTTTTTGTTCCATGCTCTGATGTTATTGTGAGCTTACCATCTTCAACTGTTCCTGAATAAGCCATTGTTCGACCAATTATACCATAAGTAAAGTTAGAAGATGTTTGTGTACTGAACCATAGTTCACAAGTTGCAGGAAGTTTTGTTGTTTCATCTTTTGTCCACTTGTAGATATTTACAGCACCGCGTTCTTCTCCTCTGTCAGAAGCAGCAGCTGCATCATAATGACAACCTGACATGCTACAAGCCACGAGATAATGATCGGCTGTAAGAGCGATATCAGAGATTTTGAGTTTTCCATTAGGAGCAACAACAACTGCAGTCATATCAAGAGTGTCAACAGTACCTGCTGCAAGGTCGGCAAGATAGATATATGGCTCGTTGGCATTAGCTACTGTGTCAAGAGCAAGAACATAAAGTTTGTCTTCACGTACGATTTGACGACGAACTACTTTATTTTCAAGTTGCTCAGCAAGAAGATCTTTTGCTGTACCTTTCACTTCATAATATTTAGCCAATTCATAACCTGCTTTACCTGCTGTTGAGTCAGGATAGTTCACATAAACTACTGTAGGAGCAACATAAGTTTTGCTTTCCAAAAATGCGAGAGGGAAGGCAGTTTTTGCGGCTTCAACAGTAACCTTAATAGGAGCAGGATCCTTAGTTACACGGTCAACATTCCATGTATAAGTTGTATCAGCCTTATAGTCAGGGTGAGAGAATTCAATTGTATATTCACCGGGGTTAAGATCGCGGAACACGAAACTTCCATTATAGTTATTATCGGTAATATATTTAGCAATTGTATCTTCGCCTTGTTTTAGGAATACTTCCACTCCCATTAAGTGCATATAAACGTCAGGAGTTCCTCCACGTGGGATGAAAAGAGAGTCATTAGCAAATTTTTGATTAGCATCACGAACTACACCATAGATATCTCCTGTAGTTTCTTTTGCTATACCATAATAATCAGCTACACCACGTGCATAAGCCAACCCTTCGATGTTACAAACATCAGGATTCATATATTTGTGGCGAGCAGGTTGATAAGTGTGGAAATAACCTTCTACCAAGTAACCTGAAACAGAGTGGTTCAACACTCCAAGACCTTGATAACCGATTTTTGCTTTTGATCCGGCTGCCACAGCGGCATAATCGCTATTGCTTATTTCATAATTGTAGTGAGTCCATTGTGTATGAGGATTTGCGATAGCATAGTTCCATCCGGCAATACTCATATATATTGATTGCTCACGATCATTACCTGTGTAATCATCATCAAATGCAAAATACAAGTAGTTAGTTGTATTACCTTCTGATGCTGCATTAGAGTGAACAGAGATAAACATATCAAAGTTGTTTGCCTCTACCTCAGCTGCGATTTCCGACAATGTACGGTTATATGCATTGTAACGGTCAGGGTTTTGAGTACTACCATCGGGAGCAGTAGTTGAATATGGATAAGGACCACACTCAATGTGAGACATCACGATATTTTGAGTCAAGTCATTACCTTTCTTGCCATCTTCATGTTTGAAACCATATTGTTTCAAGCGATGGAACAATGTAAGACATTTTTTCAAGTTGGTGTTTGACTCATAAAAGTCAGTAGTATCAGGGTCAGTAGAGCTGATTGTTTCGTGTCCGCCCAATGTTGGCATATGGCGGTTGTTAGGACCCCATGAGCCGTGGCCCGGATTGATATAAATGCGTATATCTTCTATATTTGTCTGAGCAGTTGCGCCCATAGACACAAGCGCTACCCCTGCTGCAAGAAATAAGTTTCTTAGTTTCATAATACTATTTTATTTTGGTAGTATATTTCACACTTTTATTTTGTGATGTTAATGATATATAGTTCGCCTGATGGGGTGCTGTATGCAATTTTTGCTCCATCACGTGATACTGTTGGATACATACCCATTGAGGCATCTTCGGTCAAGTTTTGACCTGATGTACCATCGGCCTTAGCTGCTACGATTTTTGATGAGGTTACTACTGAGCCATTATCAATATCGTTCATCCCTACGACTGTTTCGTTGTCATACCATTGTGCGGCACGTACTTTTCCGAGGTAAACAGGGTTTGAGCCATCAAGGTTACATACATAGCATCCTACGCCTGAGAGATAGTAAGATACGCGTGTACCATCGGGGGATACGCTTGGCCACAAGTAGCTCTTGCAATCGCTGCCTTGTGGTGAGATGTTGGTTGTTTTGCCATTTACGGTTACCATCAAACGACCTTTGTCGATTGATGCTACCGGGGTTGCTACTGCTGTGGCTTTGGTTGACAAGGCTTTGGTTGACAATTGTCCTTTGTTGACGGTCATGATTGCGTTGTCGTTAACGGCTACTCCTTGTAGGTCGCGGGTAGCTTTGATGAGTGTTGAGGTGCGACCGGTGGCAATGTTGGCTGATTTCAATGAGGTGCGACGCAAGCGATCGGCTCCTATTGTATTTTCGCGGAAAATTACTTGTTGGCCATCATTTGAGATTGTCAACCCATAACCATGACCGGTTTCTGAAATTGTTGTGATTGCGTTTGTTGCAAGATCAAGTTTTTGGATACCTGCTTTTTGGTTTTGTGTGATAGCGATGTAGCTGCCATCGGGGCTCATTGTTGCGGTGTTGATGGTTACGCCTTCAGGAAGAGTAACTTTCTCTACTGAAGCTACTTTCAATTGCGCAAAACCATAAATACTTGCACTTAACAACAATGCTGAAAGAATTACTTTTTTCATAATAATTTTTGTTAGTGTTGATATTTCTTAGTCAATACTTTTTCCTCAATACATAAAATCAATGCAATTTAGCAATAAAATTTTTATCATAAATCTTAATTACCTAAATTTTATACAAAATTAAACATTACATCGACGAATAGAAAGAGGGAAATGGAGAATTGAAGTAGCGTCTTTCCTACGCTTATTATTTGTGGCTTACATCCGGTGGTGGCGCTTCGCTTACCACCGGCTATTCAAATATAGCCCTTCGGGCAAATATAAATCCCTACATTAGGAGGAGAACTGTGTTGTGCCAACTAAGTTATAGTTCCCTAAAATAAACAAGCGCCTACTCGGGGAGCAGGCGCTTGTCCTTTATTTGCGAGTCAAGGCTCTTGACTCGAGGCTCTTTACTATTTGATGTACTGTTTTGTTACTTTGTTGCCACGTTTCATGATGTAAACACCATTTTCAGGGTTGGCAACTTCAACACCTTGAAGGTTATAGTAAACAGCAGGAGCGTTGTTATCGATTGTGATATCTTCGACACCAGTAGGCTTAGCTGATACTGTAACTGTGCAATTAACAATATCAACAATCATGTTATAAGTATCAGCCTTGATCATCCATGATTGTGTGCCACCTGCCCAATCGTTGGTCATCGATGTCGCTTCATTGAGAACAATTGCTTCATCTTTGGTCAACGCGCCATAGCGGGTATCGGCATTAATAGCTTCCCAATTTTCGCCAAGGGTTGTTGCAAATTGGAAATAGCCGCTACCATTTCCGGAGTCATCAACTATTACCTCTCCTGAATAAACGCCTTCTCCTTGATGGGCAAGTTCTATTCCATTGGAAGTACTCCAGTTGTAACCGCCTACGTTACCTATAGCGTAAATTGCGTCAGGATAAGAAGGTGCCGGCTCAGGTGTTTCAGTTGTTGCTGTCAAAGTAGAAAGATCTCCGGCAATGGTGATAGTCCATACTCCTGCCCAGGGAAGAATGATGTTACCTGCGTCTTTGTTTACTGAAAGATTTACAGTTCCACCATTAGTAAGAGCTGCATCGGTAGCAAGGTTACCGGCATTGAATGTAGTCCAATCTTGGCTTGCAGTTCCTTTTGCTGTAGAGATTTTGAACTCAGTAGCTGTTTCATCAAGCTCAATTGTATAAACACCATCAGCAAATGTAAATTCTGCAGCATTAACAGGATCCCAGGCACCAAGAGCTCCGCCTGCGCCTACAATGTAAAGAGGTTTGGCAACGCCCTCAATTACAAGTGATGTGCCGGCAGGAGTTGTGGTAGTGTGAGCATCAGTCTTCAATGCATAAACAAGGAGTCCTTTTTGTTGCGATGCAATAACAAGATTTCCGGCATAGTCAAATTCCATTTGGTCAACACGATATGTTCCATCTAATGGAATTGCATATTTGTGAGTAAACGTTGGGGTGCTTCCGCTCCAAGTTACATCATAAACTTGAATGTGAACACCTGTATTACCTGAACTATTGTAAGAATTGGTGATAGCAAAAACTTTCTTATCGGCACTTAGAGCCATACCTCCATTTTCAGAGCCGTTGAGCGTTGCCGAAAGCACATCTGATTTATAAACAACTGTCAAATCATGATTAAATACCGCAAATGCAGGGTTGGTGCTTGCATTATTGCCACTATAACGACATTGCGAAGCTATTACGGCATTATCGGTAACAATGATATCCCCATCACCATTGTCCAACAAAGCGGCTGTAGTATTGCTCTTTGTAGGGCTTCCTGAGTTCCATGAGGTAGCTGTGCCTATATCAAATCGCTGAACATTGTTTTCATGAAGGCTGAATGCTTTGCGACTTGAGCCTTCGCCATAGAACGATACTGCTCGTTCATAATAAGTTCCACCTGAGATACATACAGGTGCTGAGCCTGTTGCCGGATCATATTCCCAAATACCGGAATTCATGCTACCATAATTTGCGATATATACTTTTTCCTTATATATTTCCAGGCGATTAGAACGATAGTATTTATTTGAGCTTGTTGATGTAGATAGGTCTTGACCAAACAATCCGGTAATCAATTTTGAACCGTTTTTCGTTAAATCAGGATTGAATTTTTGGAGTCCTTGTCCCATAGCTGTTATGGTGTAGATTGTTCCAAAATTGGCACTTGTTACATCATTGTCGATAGCCAATCCGATGCGCGCATCATTTGTTCCATTATTGTAAATGATTGAATTGTCGGAATGCATGAGTTCTACCGATGGACTTGCAGGGTTGTCAAGAGCTACAGCCCAATTATATTTAACTCCCACTCCGAGCGTTGTTGCATCAACGACAAATGCATTTTCACCGGCAACAACACCATCAATCTTTAGGGTTACCGTTTCAGCACCTGATGTTATTGGAGTGAGAACAACTGAAGCCGATTCAACTGCACCTGTCGATTTAAATGTCAAAGTATAATCACTCTCATTTTGCGACATTTTGAGGTCATAGGCGTAATATCCTTGTATTCCCGGCTCACGTACACCTTGAATTGTTGATGTTGCTTTAGTTACTGTTTGACGAGCCGGATTTTTGATTGCATAAACAAGAAGGCCTTCTTGTTTTGAGAAAGCATAAAGATTTCCTGCATGGTCAAATGCCAATTGGTTAACAACTGTTGTTCCCGATATTGTGATTGTATAAAGACTCGTAAATGCCGGAGTTGAGCTATTCCATGACAAAGAATACAACTCTATATTACCATCACCATTTACAATCGCAAATGTATTATCATTATACAATGCCATTGCTCCTGAGTTACATCCATTAAGAGTTGTAAGACTTGAGCCTGAATTAAATGTAACCGTTCCCGAAGCATCCATTACTGCAAACGCAGGTGTTCCGCTTGAATTACTGCCACTATAACGTGTTTGAGAAGCAAACACACCATTTGCTGTTGCAAGCACCTCAACATTGGTATTTGCAAACAATGTCGAAGCTGTCATCGTTGTAAATGCTTTAGAAGGAGCAACAGTCCAAGTATCGGCAGTTCCAAGGTCATAACGCAATAGTTGATTGCCGGCGTTTCCTGTAGGATAGTCTTCACAGAATACATACATTTTGCGGTTTGCACCATTTCCGATAAATGACACACCTGTAGTACCTCCACCGGTAATGACCGAGCCATTCTTTATCAAACCTGTACCATCATTTGTTCCGACAAACATGTTTGTTATCGATGTTCCCTTAGATGGGTCATATACCCATATCCCACCATGAGCATCGCTCCAGTCAGTAATATAAACTTTACCATTACTTGTGGCTATTCGATATGGCGAAGATGAATTGCCACTATCAAAGCTACTTCCTAATATAGCATCACTTTTCTTTGTAAAATCAGGATTGTAAGAACATATACCCTTACCATATCCTATTGCAGTATAGATTGTGCCAAAATTAGCGCTTGTTTCATCAAGGTCGATTGCTACACCACCATTTGCATAATATGAACCCGGTTTATAGGCTATATTATCACTATAAATCAATGCAGTTGCTGTACTCTTTGGGTTGTCAATCGCTACCGACCATGAGAATGTAGCATCTTCGCCAAGAGTTTTGGCATCTATGGTAATTGTATTTTCACCTGCAACGATAGCTCCGGTTGAGATTGATTGAGTAGCTCCGGTTGATGTGTTGGTTAAAATAATTGAAGCATTCTCAAACGCACCTGTAGATTTGAATTTCAATGTGTAAATATCACCATTGTTGGATGATGACAAATCATAGGCATAGTGTCCGCGCACCGGGATTTGCTCTGTAGATGTAGAAATCTGCGGTGTGGGGAAAACTGTTTCATTTGCTGTAACTGTAACTGTTTCAGTGAGATCTTTATAATCAGGATGTGAATATACAAGGGTGTAAGTTCCCGGAGTTACTTTGTTAAACACGAAAACACCATTATACTCATCATCGGTAGTATAGGTTGACACAACTGTCCCCTCGCTGTTTTTAAGGGTTACAGTAGCATTGTTGATAGGCAAATATTTATCAAGAGTAGATGTATTAGGTGTATAATAGGTGTGAGTAAAAGTGGTTTCGGCATCACGAAGCACCCCATATATTGTACCATAAGAGTCTTTCTTTCCAAAGCCAAAATAATCGTTGACACCCTTAGCATAGGCTTCTCCTTCCCATTTACAAGCATCCCAGTTCATCGCTTTGTGGCGAGCCGGCTGATAAGTGTGGAAATATCCTTCAACAAGAAATCCCGGAACACCCTGACGCAACACACCATAGTAGCCGGTATAGCTCTTACCATTACTATGAGTTGTTGTGTATGAACTACCCATATAAGAAACATCACCACGGATATTGGTAGATGTCGTATAGGAAGTCCACATCATGTGAGGAATTTTTACCCAATGAGGCCAACAAGCTGCCGCCATTGCTTTACTACCGGCGTTCCCTTCTGCCGCATCAGTACCTCTATAAAGGAATAGAGGATAATTTATAGTCGAGCCTTCGGTTGTCGCATTAGAGTGGATAGAGATAAACATATCAAAGTTGTTCAACTCTGCCTCTGCAGCGATTTCGCTCAACGGTCTATCATATAATCCATTATGCACATCACCACTTGCAACACGACTCATAACGATATTATTTGTCAAGTCGCGAGCGCCTTTTGATTTATCGTAGGTCAATCCATACTCAACAAGTTTGTTGAACATACCAATACCTTTTTGAAGGTTGGTATTAGACTCATAAAAACCGGTTGTGTCGGTATAGGTAGGTCCGCCATGTGCAACTGTTCCCATGTGGCGACACTCACTGCACCACGCTCCATGCCCGGGGTTGATATAAATGCGGACATCCTCTATAGCTGACGATGCTGTCATTGCACACAACATTGCAAGGCTGAAAAACAAATGTTTTAGTTTCATAGATTTTAAGGTATATAGTTATTAAATTATTATTTATCGATATATATGAGATATTAATCAGACAAAAATAGTTAAATTATTTTACAATGCAAAGTAATGAGCTCCGGGATGTGCAAAAATATATCCTGTTGTGGTTGCCGACGGATATAATGCACCGTTTTCGGTCAATGAAATTCCCAATTCATTATAATGCAATACTCTATCAGCCAAGAATACAAGACGTTGATCAGGCAACGACGGATAGCCTATAGCCGGACGTATTCCCTTACTCTCATAGCCCCACAACTCGTTTCTGACTCTATTATTCATGATTTCAGTCGCAGCCTCTGCAAGACGGTCGGCAATAGATTGATATAGTATCGCATTATAATCATCGTTTTGCATTTTATATCTCTCTATTATTTGCTGCATTTTCATTCCTGTCGTTACGACAAACAACCCTATCCAATCGCTCTTTTCACCGGTAGCCGAGAGTGGTTTTATATAATCGGCAAGTGCCAATCGTGGGTAATCGCCTTCGACTTGTAATTGTCGAGGTGTTGGCAGTACAAATTCTTCATTGCCATTTTGATAAAATATATTTTCATCTTTACTTCCGGCAGGCAATATAGCCACTCGCGCCTGTAAAGTGCCTATGTTTTTTTGTATATAATCAACCACCCTGTTGGCATCTTTAAACAATTGCATTGCCTCTGCCGCCTTCATGCATTGCTCTTGTGAAACGGCAGCCAACCATTGCGCACGACAATGATCACAACCTTGAATCTCTGCAATCGAGGCAAACGACGCATCAAGTTTCCATGCACCAAAGAATGCACGCCAATTTATCAACCCTCTGGCTTCAGCGACATCAATGGAGAGCTTGTGAACTCCCGGCGTTTTGGGTGAGGGAGTTGCGATATCACTACCATATTCAAATTTTAATTTGCGAGCCTCCTCTATCGTGAATTGAGATTTTTTATTCTCATATTTAGCCCTTAGTTGCTGTTGATTTGTAAGGATTTCCGTTCCTGCATCATCACAAGTTTCTTTACTGATGAGTCGTTGTGCAAGTCCGGGCAACATTGCAGCATCGCGCATGTAAGCAACAAGACCGCTATAACATGGAGCTATTTTTACTGCTGTGTGTAATTCCGATGTTGTCGCTCCACCTATGAGTAACGGAATTTTTAGTCCTTTTTGGTCCATTTGGCGCGCAACGTTACACATCTCTTCGAGCGACGGCGTAATCAATCCGCTAAGTGCCACAAAATCAGCATTTTCTTCAATTGCTTTTGTTACAATCTCCTCACCGGGCACCATCACACCTAAGTCTATCATTTCAAAGCCATTACAATTCATAATGACGCTAACGATGTTTTTACCTATATCATGGACATCGCCTTTGACTGTGGCAATAACGATTTTTCCCGAGGATGCAGCACCTGTTTTTTGTTTTTCTTTTTCGATAAACGGAGTGAGATAGGCTACTGCTTGTTTCATGGCTCGCGCACTTTTTACCACTTGCGGCAAAAACATCTTGCCTGCGCCAAACTGTTCTCCCACTTTATTTATACCCGACATCAAAGGTCCATCGATAACCGCTACTGCCGAGCCCTCTTGCGCCATTACCTCATCAAGAAATGGCTCGATGCCATCACTATTGCCACGCATTATCATTTGCTCTATGCGTTCCGATGCCGACAGTTCTTTTTGTTCAACAACAGTTTTCACTCCTGTTGCTGTATTTTCTCGTTCTGCCTTTATCTTTTCAGCAATTTCGACAAGGCGTTCTGTCGCATCGCCACGACGATTTAGCAACACATCATCAAGAGCGTCTCTCAATTCCGATGAAATATCATCAACCGACATCAATGAAGATGGATTTACGATACCCATATCCATTCCTTTGCCAATAGCATGGTATAGGAATAATGCATGCATTGCTTCACGCACATAATTATTCCCTCGGAAAGAAAATGACAAATTACTTATCCCCCCACTCACTTTTGCTCCCGGCAAGTTTATTTTTATCCATTCTACTGCTTTTATAAAATCAAGAGCATAGTTATTGTGGGCTTCAATACCTGTTGCAACTGCAAGTACATTGGGGTCAAATATTATATCACATCCATTAAACCCAACTGTCTCTGTCAAAATTCTATAGGCCCTTTCACACACCTCTACTTTTCGTTCAAAGGTATCGGCCTGCCCTGTTTCATCAAAGGCCATCACGACTACTGCCGCGCCCATTTCCTTAATATATTGTGCCTTCTCTATAAATTTAGATTCGCCTTCCTTTAGGCTGATTGAGTTTACGATAGGGCGACCTTGTGTGTGTTGCAATCCGGCAACAACAGCATCCCAATTTGAGGAGTCTATCATTAATGGCGCTCGCGCCACGTCAGGCTCCAATCCTATGTTATCTATAAACGAAGCCATTTCAATAGGAGCATCAAGCATGGCATCGTCCATATTTATATCCACAATCTGTGCTCCTGCCAATACTTGAGAGCGAGCAATCGCCACTGCCTCCTCTATATTCTTTTCATTTATTAATCGCAAGAACTTGCGACTACCGGCAACGTTACACCTCTCCCCTACATTTATAAATAGATGATCCTGTGATATTGACATTTTTTCAAGGCCTGCCAATATCATTTCTTGTTTTTTAGCCGGAACGACTCGCGGTGCATGTTTCCTTGCCTCTTGAGCTATAGCAGCAATATGTTCAGGTGTTGTGCCACAACATCCGCCAACGATATTCAGTTTGCCCAATGACAACAACGGCAATAGTTTCTCAACCATTGTTTCCGGTGTCTCATCATACTCTCCCATCTCATTGGGCAATCCGGCATTAGGATATACACTCACAGCCATTGGCTCGCCTTGCAATGCATTAATATGAGGTATCATTCCGTCAGCACCAAAACCGCAATTAAGCCCTATTGACAACAAATCGCCATGAGCAACCGTCGCAACAAATGCATCAAGCGTCTGCCCCGACAATGTGCGACCTGATTCGGTCAATGTTACCGACATCATTATTGGCACATCTATCCCTACTGCTGTCATTGCTTTCTGTGCAGCATATATAGCTGCCTTAGCATTTAACCCGTCAAAAACTGTCTCTATAAGCAACAAATCCACTCCACCTGAGATGAGTGCCGACATTTGCTCTACATAAGCGCCAACAAGAGTATCCCAACAGATTTTCTCGGCATCTATTCCCGATGTCATAGATAGCGATTTACTTGTTGGTCCCACACTACCGGCAACCCAACATTGTTCTCCGGGGTGAGACGAGCAATATTCCTCTACAGCCTCGCGAGCCAATCGCGCCGCCTCTTGATTTATCTTTACGACATAATCGCCTATGCCATACTCTGCCAACGAGATTGCATTGGCATTAAATGAGTTTGTCTCTATAATGTTAGCCCCGGCGTAAAGATATTGGCGATGGATATTTTTTATCATATCGGGAGCTGTCAACACAAGCACATCATTACACCCCTTGAGTTGTTGCTCACAATGAGCGAAACACGATCCCTTAAAATCCTCCTCCGAGAGATTGCAACGTTGTATCATTGTCCCCATTGCGCCATCAAGCACAACTATGTGTTTTGACATCAGTTCTTTTAAGCCGGCAATCCTCTCATTATATTTTTTGTTCATATTTATCGTTTGCGTGCAAAAAAAAGTTTCATTAATTCGGCACATTCCTCTGCTAGAATACCCGATGTAATTACCGATTTGGGATGAAAAGGCGGTTTATGTGTAAATGTTGTATATCCACGTTTCTCGTCTCCTGCGCCATAGACAATGCGACTGATTTGGCTCCACCCAATCGCCCCGGCACACATCACGCATGGCTCAACGGTTACATATAGCGTACACTCAGGCAGATATTTACCGCCTAACGTATTCACCGCTGCAGTAATGGCTTGCATCTCAGCATGAGCAGTAACATCATTAAATGCTTCAGTCATATTGTGTCCGCGCCCCACAATGCGACCATTACACACTACAACTGCGCCAATAGGCACCTCATCTTCTTCAAATGCTTGGCGAGCCTCATCAAGAGCCGCTCTCATAAATCGCTCATCCTCTTTGCGCTTTAAATCTATCATAACAAATCGATTTTCATGCCCTCATTGGCTATTATTACATTAGGGAACTCTTCTTGAGCTTGTGCAAGATGGGTGTTCTCATTTTTATATCGTTTAGAAAAATGTCCCAATATCAATTTCGACGCTCCGGAAGCCTTAGCGATGCGACCGGCTTCACGAGCCGTTGAATGACCTCGCTCTACGGCTTTTTTCTGCTCGGCATCATCATAGGTTGCCTCATGATACACTACATCAACACCCTTTACCGACTCTGCAACTTTGGGATTATACATCGTATCGGAACAATAAGCATAACCCACCGAGGGGTCGGCATCGGTTGTTAATCTTGCGTTCTCTACAATCTTTCCTTCAGGAGTAATGAAATCAGCTCCATTCTTAATGCCATGCAATTCTTTTATCGGAACATTATAAAACTTTATCATGTCGCCTCGCAAATGTCGCATCTTAGGCTTTTCTTGAAACTTAAACCCCACACATGGCAAGCGGTGATACAATGGGAATGTGGAAATTGTCAATGCATCATCTTCATATATTACTGATGTTCCCGGCTCTATGATATTAAATTTTATCTCAAAAGAGATATCCCTACAGAAAAATTTCAAAAAATGCTCAAATACTTCGGCACCCTCTTTAAACATGTGAATAGTCAACACCCCCTCTTTTCCATGAAGAGCAAGGGTTGATAACAATCCGGGCAAGCCATAACAATGGTCGCCATGAAGATGAGAGATAAATATGTGATTAAGACGTGAGAATTTCATTTTCATGCGACGCATCATCAACTGTGCTCCTTCGCCACAATCAATCATAAAAAGATTATCCCTGAAATCTATCACTTGGCACGAGGGCATATGCCTCATTGATGGTGTCGCCGAGCCACATCCGAGTATGTTTATCTGAAATTTTGCCATCCCTTATGCTTTAATTATACAAAGGTAGTTAAAAGGCGAGGGTAATTTTGTAAAAAAATCATAATTCAGCATATCCTACACAACAAATATGACTTTTGCACGTATTATAAATACACAACAGCAGACAGAACAAAATGAGCTAATGAGTGCGATGTTTGTGATATCTGCGCCATTAGCAAAAATTTTGAATTAGTTTTTTCATAGGATTAGATTTTTAAAGGTTTACGTAAAAGGGTCATCGTGAGATAACCCTTTTATTTTTTCCCTCATGTTTTTAGGGACTTTATGGGCTTATGTCGCGTCTTTCAGACGCTGTGAGGGAGTGTGGTTACTTTCCGGTGGTTTCGCTCCGCTCAACCACTCGGTTATTCTTATCGCTTCGCTCTCACGGGGCGCACCGAAAAACCGAGACAACGATCAGCAGAGCCAAGACCAGGATATCTAAAATAAAGGTCATATGCGTCTTGATCGTATCTATTCTGAATAGAATTCTCTACAAATATGCTACTCCAATAGCGACCTTTGCTATTTTTATCATAGGTAGCTGTGTTACCACGCCAACCTGCAGCAGGCAAGAATATTGAATTACCATTAGGACCTGTAACCTTATATCCATTTATTCCCTTATACGTAATCCATGTCCATTTACATTCTTCGAGAAGTTCATTAAAATCAGAATCCGTAGGTATACGCCAACCTCCACCCCATTTCTGACTAGCGACATCATATTGTGTAACACCACTTATATCAGCGCCAATATAAACATACTCTTTAAAGAATCCATCTGTTGTTGTATACTTATATGTACCTAAAGTATAGTCGCTCTTCTATTTCGCCCCATGCATAATAGCCTCCATATTCTTCCGGAGATGTAG
>CAZCEB010000010.1:0-15540 GCA_964497305.1 uncultured Muribaculaceae bacterium
TAGCCGGAGATAAAGGTTTGAATTTTATCACAACAGGGCATGCAAGAGGTAGTGAGCCAGGATTTTCAAAATTTTGGACTAAACAATTAGGATATTTTTATAATATTAGAACGCATACACATTCTCATCCTTTAGACATTAATCCTAGTGGCGGTGATGTCGAATTTGTGAAAGGGGTAATTAATCATTTAAATGATAAAAAACCGTTATTTAAAAATAAATGGTATATGGCTATGCCAAAATTTAGAATTTATCATGTCCCTACAAAAAAATATATAAATTACAATCAAAACGGAGTTATAAAATGAGACCACTAAAAATTATTTGCGTGATATTTTATATTATCGCTTTCGGGAGTATTTTAAATGCTCAAACAAAACCGGCATTACTAGTAGTTGAAAATTCATTTAAATATTCAGAAGATTATAGATGTGGTAAAGCTATAAATCAGTATGTATTTAACATTATTGATTCCATCATAAACTCAGATGTAAAAAAGCATAAATTACGTTTAGCAAAAAGAGTCTTTGACGTTGAGTTAATGATTCCTGATAGTAATGATCGAGGAGCCGAACCGATGGTTAAAAAGACGACCAATCTTAAAGATATTGATGCGGTAATGATTATACATGCGACTCATGCTCTCACTTATGGAAAGTATACAGTTATGTATAAAAACCGTCAATATATTTTCCCCCATCGTATTCCTGATCTATTTAAGTTATCAACAGGGTCAAGACGTGGCACATATGATTTATTCGATTATGGCCCAGTATGGTACATCCGTTTTAAGTATGGAGAATATGTCGGAAATGTCTATGATGAGATAAAAAGAGAATTCCCCGGGCGTTATGTTACTGACTTCCCATGGGAATTTAATGATACTATTCAATAATTAATGAATCGGATAGTTGCAGTAATATTAACGATTGTGTTGGCGGTAGCATCAGCTACCGCCGGCATCCGCCATTCCACTCGCTACTACAGCCCTGTGCATTAATAAAAAATTGGGGGGAAATGTTTGGATTATTGTAGAGAAGGTTGTATATTTACAATCAATAACGGGAAACACGTGAGAATCGTGTGCTGTCGCGCAACTGTGAATATCATCGCTGAATAGATGATAAAGTCAGGAACCGGGACCGATGAAAGGGCGGTCTATTAGTCGCTTTCGCATGAAAAAGTGAGACTAGACATACATATCTCTATGGGTGAGTTGTCAGCATCTTTTAATGTGAAAAATTGTCGGCTAAAAGATGTTTGACAATTTTTTTATTTTTAAACCAAAAGTTTTGATATGAAAACATTTAGATTTTTTGGACAATCTGTTATGGCGGTTGCCTTGACTTTGTCAATGAGTGCATGTAGTGATGATGACAATGATGATGATGACATTGACATTGTTTTTAATGCATCGGATTATGTGATTGATTATGCCGACAATGGAGCATGGACAGGTGTTTATGATGTGAATGTAGGAGATATTCAGTTAGGCGATTTCACATTCACGCATGAGGCATCAAGCTATGAATGGGGTGGAGAGGCATATTATTCATACAAAGGTTTTTGCCCGACACGCTCAACCGATAATGTGGATCACGTCGATGATGGTTGGGTAGATTATCAATGGTGTGCAATCACAGGTGGAGGAGTGTCGGGAAAGGGTACTCCTTATATGCTTGCCTGCTGGTCAGTTGATGAAATTGCTAATGTAGGTGCAGCCAATGCCGCATTGTGCATAACTTATGGCAATGGCGCATTTGATCCTGAAGAGGTGTATGTAACCAATAGCGCATGGGGATATTATGGAGTGAAGGATGGGACGGATTTCAACCGAGCATTTGAAGAAGGCGACTGGTTTAAACTGCACATCATAGGAGAACGCAATGGCGTGGAAACAGGACGTGTAGAAGTGTTACTTGCCGACGGAAAAGATATATTGGACGATTGGAAATGCGTTGACCTTGATGCTCTTGGTGATGAAGTAGATGCAATTTATTTTCAAATGTCATCATCTGACACAGGTCAATGGGGGATGAATACCCCCGGATATTTCTGTCTTGATAGATTGAAAATAGAGTTATAATAGTATAGGGTAAAAATTATAGTTTGGGCGGCTCTCAATGTGAAATTGAGGGCCGCTTTTTTATCAAATAGTGCAGATATTTGTTAATAATGAGGAGAGTGTCAAAATTTGTAGCTAAATTTGTATCAATATAGATGTGTAGTGATGGAAGAAGCATTATCGTTATCACAGGAACAGAAACTACAACAACGTCTCACTCCGATGCAGGTGCAGTTTGTCAGAATGTTGGAAATGACAGGCCCGGAGGTAGAAGATGAGGTGCGTCGTGCTGTAGACGAAAATCCGGCACTTGAGGTAAATGATAATGACGATAGAATGTCGGAACGAACATCAGACGACGAGTCGTATAATGAAAGTGCCGAAGATATGCAACTTGCCGACTATCGAAGTGAAGATGATATCCCGTCTTATCGCCTTGAAGCGCGCAATCATAGTGTGAATGATACATACTATGAGCCTGTTGCAGTTGCATCTAACGATACGATAATCGATTCTTTGACTTCTCAGCTTGCTGAGTTTGACATGACCGAAAAACAATTATTGATAGCCGATTATGTAATAGGAAATCTTGATGATAATGGTTATCTCACACGTGATGTCATTGCTATGTGCGATGATTTGACTTTTAATGTAGGATTGGATGTCGAGTTGCGTGAGGTTAAGGAAGTATTTGATATAGTGCGTTCTCTTGAGCCGGCCGGTGTCGCCGCTATAGATCTAAGAGATTGTTTATTGTTGCAATTGAAGCGTAAAGAGAAAACAAAATCGGTAGAGGTTGCCCAAGAGATTATCGCTAATTATTTTGACCTCTTTTCCAAGATGCACTATGACAAATTGTGTGGGTTGTTGAATATAACGCAAGATGAATTGAAAGATGTAATGTCTATTATACGCACTCTCAATCCCAAGCCTGGAAGTGTTATAACCGGAAATGATTCAGATGATAGATCAAGGCACATTATCCCCGATTTTAATATTGAGGTCGAAGATGATATAATAACATTGACATTGCTTAATAATATTCCGGAATTGCAGATAGAAGCATCATTTTCAGTTTATAATAATGAAGCAATGTTGTCTGAAAACCGATATGAAAGGGAAGCTATGGTGTTTATTAAGCAAAAGCGAGATGAGGCAAAAAGCTTTATTCAGGTGTTGAAGATGCGACAAGAGACACTTTATCGAGTAATGTCGGCAATAGTAAATATACAGCGTGAATTTTTCTTGACCGAGGATGAGAGCCTCATACGCCCTATGATATTAAAAGATATTGCTGCACAGACGGGATATGACTTGTCGGTTATTTCTCGTGCGACAGCTGGAAAGTATGTTGCCACAGCACGAGGAGTGTATCCATTAAAATACTTTTTTAATGAGCGTCCGAAAGATGATGAGGACACTTCGTTTCATGAAATACAGGCAGTCTTGAAAGAGATAATCGCCGGAGAAAATAAGAAGAAACCATTGAGTGATGAAGCTATTACGGCCGAATTGGTTAGTCGTGGATATGATATTGCTCGTCGCACGGTGGCAAAATATCGTGAACGAATGGGACTGCCCGTTGCGCGATTGAGAAAACAATTATAAAGGAAGAGTATATGTTAGAAAAAATATCGCGTTTCGTTTCAGCTCTATTCAGTCCGCTATTGGTACCCACTTATGGAATGATATTGGCATTGTGGACAACGATGTTGTGTTACGTGCCATTGCAATCACGGTTAATCGTGATTGTTATAACAGCGATATTCACTTATCTGCTACCATTATTGGCGATATTATCATTGATTAAAATTGGACATGTATCGGGTTTTTCTTTGACAAATCGCAAGGAGCGTCTGTATCCCTATATAATTGTTTTATTATGCTATTTGGGTTGTGCGTTTTATTTGTCTCAATCACAGGCTCCTGAATGGATTATAATGTTCATGATGGGAGCTGCTGTAGCCGCTTTAATATCATGTGTGGTGAATATATGGTGGAAAATAAGCATTCACAGCGCAGCCATTGCCGGAATTGTTGCATTGTTGGTCTATATTGCGATTGAAGAAATGAATGTTAGCAACATTTTTCCTATAATTGCATGTAGCGTATTGATATGGGGAATTGTCGGGACATCGAGATTAATCCTTAAACGCCACACTTTTTGGCAGGTGATAGCAGGAGGCATAAATGGATTTTTATGTGTATATTTGCTATCGACATTAGTATGAAAATTGATTAAAAAATAATAATATGACACCCAAAGTGAGTATAATAATGGGGAGTACATCAGATCTTCCCATCCTTGAAAAAGCAGCTTCATTTCTTGATAAAATGGAGGTGCCGTTTGAAATGAATGCATTATCGGCTCATCGCACACCTGCCGAAGTTGAAGAATTTGCTCGAAGGGCAAAGGATCGTGGTATCAAAGTGATTATTGCGGCAGCCGGTATGGCAGCTGCTCTTCCAGGAGTTATTGCAGCAATGACTCCGCTGCCTGTAATCGGAATTCCTATTAATTCAACTCTTGATGGACAAGATGCATTGTTATCTATTGTTCAAATGCCTCCCGGAATATCTGTTGCTACAGTAGGAATAAATGCAGGGTTGAATGCGGCAGTAATGGCTACTCAAATGCTTGCGCTCAATGATGATGCTTTAGCAGCTCGTTTTGACGAATATAGAGCTAAATTATCGGAAAAGATTGTAAAAGCAAATGCCGACCTTAAAGAGGTAAAATATAAATTCAAGACCAATTAATTGAAATATGAGTGTTTTTGACTATCGTCGTCGCATTGCACATAGCGTAAATATTGGGGGAATTCCATTAGGGAGTGAATATCCAATAAGATTGCAATCTATGACTTCGACTTCAACGATGGATACTGAGGCTTCGGTTGCACAATGCAAACGCATAGCATTGGCAGGTGCTTCCTATGTGAGATTGACCGCACAAGGAGTACGCGAAGCTGAAAATATAGGACGCATTGGAGAGGAATTGCGCAGTCAAGGTATTAATATTCCTTTAGTTGCCGATATTCACTTTAATCCCAAAGCAGCTTTTGCCGCGGCAACGGTAGTGCAAAAAGTACGCATAAATCCCGGGAATTTTGTAGATCCGGGTCGCACATTCAAACAATTGACTTATACCGACGAGGAATATAAGTCAGAAATAAAGAAAATAGAAACGACATTAGTCCCATTTTTGGATTTGTGTCGAGCTCATGGAACTGCAATTCGTATAGGAGTAAATCATGGTTCGTTGTCAGATCGCATCATGAGTCGATATGGTGATACTCCGGCAGGAATGGTGGAGTCGGCAATGGAATTTTTGCGAGTGTGTGTAGCTCAAAACTTTTATGATGTTGTAATCTCGATAAAAGCGTCAAATACAGTCATAATGGTTGAAACTGTGCGCCGACTTGTGAAAGCAATGGAAACTGAAAATATGGATTTCCCATTACATCTTGGAGTTACAGAGGCCGGAGATGGAGAAGACGGACGTATAAAATCGGCAGTAGGGATAGGTGCATTGTTAAGTGAAGGAATCGGTGATACGATAAGAGTTTCGTTGAGTGAAGACCCTGAACTGGAAATCCCTGTTGCAGAAACTTTGGTAAACTATATCTCCAAACGCAACGGACACAAATCAATAAAAGGAGAATATGCTCCCGGATATAATCATGAAGTCCCGCAACGCAGAGAGTCTATAGCCGTAGGGAATATCGGAGGCAAGAATGTGCCAGTAGTAATTGTCGATGAGTATTGTGAAAATTCTACCGGATTATTGCCTGATTACTATGGTTGTGATATAGAAAAATATAAAAATTCTAATACAAGTGATTTTGTTGAGGTTGATGCTTCAATTCCTGTTTCGGAAATTAGATTAGGCGAAAAATCAATAATCATATTGCATAGTTCGCATAAAAATCCTACGGGTGAGATGCAAGTGTGGTTACATGACGCAATGGCTCGAGGAGTAAATAATCCGGTGGTTTTGCGCATGGATTATGGCGATGCTACGTCTGAAGAGGTTGCAATAATGTCGGCCGCTGATTTAGGTACAATGTTGCTAAATGGTTTTGGCGATGGTGTGTGGATTAGGGCACGTAAGTTGAGTAGCGCTGAAATAACCCGATATTCGTTTGGTATATTGCAGGCGTCTCGATTGAGAATTACACGCACAGAGTATATTTCTTGTCCAAGTTGTGGTCGCACACTATTTGACTTACAAACTACATTAAAGGCAGTAAAAGAGGCAACGGCTCACTTGAAAGGATTGAAGATAGGTGTAATGGGTTGTATTGTAAATGGACCCGGAGAAATGGCTGATGCCGATTATGGATATGTGGGTGCTGCTGCCGGAAAGGTGAGCCTTTACAAAAATAAAACGTGTGTAGAGAAAAATATTCCTGCCGAAGATGCTATTTCTCGATTGATTACATTGATAAAGGATTCCGGAGATTGGGTTGATGTCGAGTAAAATGAAAAGTGTAAAAAATATATCATATTACACATTACCATCGGGGCTGCGTGTTGTGCATCAATATAGCAAATCTCATGTTGAGTATTGTGGTGTGGCAATTAATATGGGCAGTAGAGATGAAACCCCTGAACAGTATGGCTTGGCTCATTTTGTCGAACACACGATATTTAAAGGAACAAAACGTCGCAAATCCTGGCATATAATAAATCGCATGGAGGCTATTGGCGGAGAACTCAATGCTTATACAACAAAAGAAGAAACAATTTTATATTCCGTATTCCCTTATGGGAATGTGCGCAGAGCAATAGAATTGATTTCAGATTTGGTAATATCATCTCAGTTCCCGGTTAATGAGCTAAATAAAGAACGAGAGGTTGTAGCTGATGAAATCAATTCATATCTTGATACTCCTTCAGAGGCTGTATATGATGATTTTGAGGATTTGATGTTTTCAGGATCTTCTCTTGGTCATAACATACTTGGTACTGTTGATGCAATATCCGGATTTACGCAAGATGTGTGCTTGAAATACCTTAAGGACAATTATACGGCTGATAATATGGTCTTTTTCTATAAGGGGAAGACTCGCCCCGATAAGGTGTTTTCGTTGGCTGAGATTTATTTTAGTGGGATAGGAACAACAAGCCAAAAGAGGCAGAGACTGAAACCTATTGTACAGCCACAATTTGATAAAATAAAGAAAATAGGCAGTCATCAATCACATACTATAATCGGTGCCCATATCCCCGGATTATATTCAGAAATGCGTTATCCGATTGCTTTATTTGTCAATATGCTTGGAGGACCCGGAATGAACTCATCGCTAAATGTAGCATTGAGAGAACGTCGAGGGTTGGTTTATAATGTTGAAGCATCGACGGCAATGTTTACTGATGCCGGAGCGCTGATGATATACTTTGGTTGTGATCCTGAGGATTTAACCAAATGCCGTAATATAGTGAGGCAAACTCTTGATAATCTGTCAGGAGGGAATCTGTCGGCGCGTGCAGTAGAAGCAGCAAAAAAACAATATTTAGGGCAACTTGCTATTGCATCGGATAATAGAGAACAAGTTGCATTGTCTTTAGGTCGCACAATGATGTATTTTGGCGAAATAAAATCATCGGAGGAGATAAAATCTCAAATATTATCAATTACACGTGATGATGTGTGCAAGGTGGCAGAGATGATGAGTCCCGATAGATGTTCCATCCTCACAATGGAATAATATTAGTAGAAATTAAGATGAAATTTCGTATCTTCGCAGATATAAATATAGATTATGAGAATAGGCGATATTGATTTAGGTAAACATCCGGTAATGCTTGCTCCGATGGAAGATGTTACAGATCATTCATTTCGATTGATTTGTAAAGAACAGGGTGC
Organism: uncultured Muribaculaceae bacterium; assembly: GCA_964497305.1. Lineage (GTDB taxonomy): Bacteria > Bacteroidota > Bacteroidia > Bacteroidales > Muribaculaceae > RGIG4079. The sequence continues at coordinate 7,938 of CAZCEB010000010.1, forward strand.
AGATATGGTATATACCGAATTTGTATCGGCCGACGCTTTGATACGAAATATTAGTGCCACTACTCGCAAGCTACATATAGACCCCAATGAACGACCTACTGCTATTCAAATATATGGCAGAGAGGTGGAGCCTATGGTTGAAGCTGCTCGTATAGTTGAGGTAGCATCTCCCGATATATTGGATATTAATTTTGGTTGTCCTGTAAAGAAAGTCGCCGGCAAGGGAGCAGGAGCCGGAATGTTGCGTGATATCCCCAAAATGTTGGCGATAACAAAAGCCGTTGTTAATGCGGTGAAAATTCCTGTAACGGTGAAAACACGTCTTGGATGGGATCATCAAAGTAAAATAATCGTTGAGCTTGCCGAGAAATTACAAGATTGTGGAATAAAGGCTTTGACGGTACATGGGCGTACACGTTCTCAGATGTATACAGGAGAAGCCGACTGGGCAATGATTGCAAAAATAAAAGAAAATCCACGATTTAATATTCCTTTAATAGGAAATGGAGATATAACTACTCCTGAAAAGTTGAGAGATGCATTTGCATTATATGGTGTTGATGGTGTGATGGTAGGGCGAGCATCAATAGGTGCTCCTTGGATATTTCATGATATGAAGCAAATGCTTGAAACCGGTGAACGAGGAGAAGAACTCCCCATTACGGAGAAGTTTAAAATACTTCGCCGACAAATAACAGAAAGTATTTCTCGCATAGATGAATATCGAGGAATATTACATATACGTCGGCATTTAGCGGCATCTCCATTGTTTAAGGGGATTCCTCATTTTAGAGATACTCGCATTGCTATGTTAAGGGCTGAAACTTATGAAGAATTGGACGCAATACTTTATCGTATAGAAAATGATATATTGCCTAATGTTATTGCTCATTTGGAATAATAGAAATGAAATTAAGGTTTAAAATATTAATAATCTCACTGATGTTTATATTGAGCGTTATATCGGTTAACGCTCAAATGACAAATCACATTTTGCAATCGCGATCATTCAGTGAGTTGTATATCTCAGGCTCGGTTAATGTTGAATGTCGTCAAGTAGCCGATTCTTCAGGAATGATAGTATTCAGCGCATCTCCTCAAATATTAAATAAAATTATTTGTAATAATGAAGGTGATAGGCTAAATATATCACTTGGAAAAACAGGGACGCTTGATGTCGCTAAAAATCTTTCAAAGATAATAGTGTATTATGCTAGTCCATTATCTACGATATCATATACAGGTTCCGGAAGAGTTGTTGTTGTAAATCCTCCAATAAATGAGACTATTGCTGTCTTGTTGACAGGGTCGGGAAATTTAAAGGTAGGCTCAATTAACGCACATCATTTAAGCTGTTCTGTTGCCGGATCGGGAAACTTGTCAATATCGGGAAATACGATTGTTGATAATATAACGTGTTCGGTGTCCGGATCAGGTGCTGTTGAAATAGCTCATGCAAATTCTAAAAAGACAAATGCAACAGTAAATGGACCGGGCGATTTTGTGATAAATGGACATTCTGAAGACGCATCATTTGCAATAAAAGGCTCCGGAAATATTGATGCATCAACTCTTGATTGTGCAACGATGACTGTTGGCGTTTATGGCTCAGGGCGTGTATATTGTAGTAATAGGGTGTCAAATTTGATATCTTCAGGAAGAAAAGAAAATGTAATAATAAGATAGTTATAATATAGATGAAAATATATAGAAGCATACATATATTGATATTCGCATTGCTAAGCTCGGTATTGTGTAATGCTCAATCAGTATTTCGTTATGAGTTGGATGTGAAGGATTTTACCGAACTATTAGTTATTAATGGGATAAATGTTGATTACAAATGTAGTTCTGACTCAGCAGGTAAAGCAGTGTTTTATGCATCGTCGGATGTCGCATCGTCAATAATATTCTCTAATAATGGGAAACAAAAATTAGAGGTGAAATTGACTGAACCGGAATCTCCTGTCGATTATAAAGATTTGCCAACGGTAACAATTTATTCAAAATTTCTAACAAAGGTAACCAATAGAGGAGACTCTACGGTTAGAATAATAACAATGTCGTCTGGTCCTAATTTTAAAGCACAATTGGAAGGAAATGGGAGATTGGTTATTAGAGATATTGATGCAAATGTCGTTGAAGGTTCGATATTTACGGGAAATGGAGTGCTTGTAATTAATGGTAAATGTGTTTATGCAAAATTGAACAATAAGAGTGTTGGTTCGATTCAGGCCGATGGGCTGTCTGCAGAAAATGTTAAATGTGTTCAGATTGGGACAGGATATGTGGGGTGTGCAGCATCTAAAGAATTGACTATTTATGGTGCATCGGGAAAGGTTTATTATAGTGGTGCACCACAAATTAAGAATCGCTCAATAGGAATTCAAGTCATTTCTATTGATAGTGAGTAAAGAAATATCTTCACATATTTAAATTAATGGCAGAGGAAGCAAATATGAAATTGCGTGCAGCACGAACAATCAAGTGGAATGTGATTGATCGTGTTTCTACTCAATTATTATATGCCGTAACAGGGATTGTATTGGCACGAGTGCTTTCTCAAGAAGATTTTGGATTGGTGGGCGCTGTAATGGTGTTCCAAGCATTTGCTCCCTTATTTATTGACAGCGGATTTTCTTATGCTTTGTTGCAACGAAAGAACCCTACACATCTTGATTATAGTACAGCTTTTTGGTTTAATATTTCTGTTGCTTTATTGATATATGTAGTGCTATTTTTAGGCGCGCCATTGATTGCTTCATGGTTTCAAAATGATGTGCGTTTGATTTCATTGTCGCGAGTAATGTTTCTGTCATTTATTATAAACGCATTAGCTAATGTGCAGACTAATCGTTTGATGAAACAGATGGATGTTAAAATGATTGCGGTTGCAAATGTAGCAGGATTGGTTGTCAGTGCATTCGTTAGCATATATCTTGCTATATCGGGTTATGGTGCATGGGCAATTGTGTGGCAAACAATATCGTTGGCAATAGTGAGAACATCTATTTTATGGATTTCGTGTAAATGGTTGCCATTATTGACTTTTTCATGGAGTTCATTCCTCTCGATATTTAGAATAGGTTCGGCTGTAATGGTTAGCTCTTTTTGTAATATATTATTCCAAAACATTTACTCGTTTTTTATAGGAAATAAGGTTAATCTTGTCAGTTTAGGGTACTATACACAAGCCGATAAATGGAGTAAAATGGGGGTGTCATCTATTTCTCAGGTCTTGACATCTTCATTCTTGCCGGTGTTGTCTCAATTTCAAGATGATAAGGAAAGATTTGCGCGTGCGGCGGCAAAGATGAATAGATTTACTTCTTATCTATTATTCCCGGTAATGGGGTTTTTGTGTGTAATGGCTGAGCCCATTTTTCATATTTTGTTTGGAGAGAAATGGGATGCATCGATACCGTTGTTTCAATTATTATTGTTGAGGGGTGTTTTTGTTGTCTTGTCATCGTTATATAATAATTATATAATAGCGTTGGGAAAAGCACGTATGATGGTTTATATGGAATTGTTGAGAGATGGAGCGGCATTGGTGGCATTAATTATAACATTGCCCATGTTGGCTATATCTTTTCCCGACGATCTGACTTATGGAATTAAAATCATGTTGATAGGTCAGGTTATAGCTTATGCACTAACATTTGTTGTGATGCTGATTGTTATCGCTCGCTTGACTTATCGCTCGTTTGGCACATATATACTCGATTGTTTACCCTACTTTTTAGAAACAATTGTAATTATGTTGCCAATGATTGTAATTACATATTATGTGGAAAACCCTGTTGCTGAATTGTTATTATTGTTTGTTGTCGGAGTAGGATTATATATAGGCACAAATTTTGTAATGAAATCAAAAATCCAGACAGAGGCAATCGATTATTTTATGTATAGATTTAGGAAAAATAAGAGGTAAATTGATGCTGATATGAATAAAAATATGCTTTTATTTAATTTTTAGGCATTACATAAATTGTATTTCATAAATATTTTATACATTTGCACTTAAGAATTTTGTTTTAATACATCATAATTTGTATTATTCCATATAGTAAAAAATAGCACAAAAGTAGATAAGTTATATTATACGTCGCGACGACGTGAATATAACAGGCCAGTAGCCTTCCCCCGGCTACTGGTTTTTTTGTGCCATGTTACATAGGGTATATAAAAAGAAAAAGCTATCCCCCACATGGGAACAGCTTAAATCCTTTAGAAATAATTGTTCTCTACAATTATTTTACAACTGCAGCTGAATCGCAGCAAGCAGCAGTGTCACCGCAGCAAGCAGCAGTGTCACCGCAGCAAGAGTCTACAACTTCTACTACTTCTTCTACAACAGCTACAGTATCAGCAGCAGCTTCAGTAGTTGCAGCACCACCACAAGAGAACAATGATACGCTGAATACAACAGCAAGTAATAAAACTAACTTTTTCATTTTCTTTTTGATTAAATAATAAAACAATATTTTTAGCTTCAAAAACGCCACAAAGGTAATACAAAAATGTATAACAGCCAACAAATTTTATATGTTTTTTAAGGAAAAATACAAATTATTTTATTTGAGGCTATTTTTTTGTAAAAATGCTATAATTATACATTCGTTTTATTAGGCTTGTTTGATGCGATATTATTAGCCATCTCTACAGCCTTTGAGATGTGGTCGAAAATGTGATCTTCTCCTATGAGTTTATGTATTTTAGCATGTTTAAGGGTTTCATGCACATTTTCTTGCACCCCTGATAATACTACATGAATATTTTCTTTTTGTGAAGATTTTATTAATAACTCAAGATTGTGAAGACCGGTAGAGTCAACAAAGGGGACTTTGCGCATGCGTATAATGCGGACGATTGGTTTGTTTGCCATTGAAGAGCGCATCATTTCATCAAATTTTGTAGCCACTCCAAAGAAGAACGGACCATCAATTTCATATACTTCTACACCTTTTGCAACATCAAGGACTTCATGGGTTGTAGCCTCTGTGCCATCAGCAACATCAAGTTGCTCACCATAAACTTTGATTTGTGTATTCTCCATAACACGACGCAGAAACAATACAACTGCAAGAAGAAGTCCGATTTCGATTGCGATAGTCAAATCAAATATCACAGTTAATAGGAAAGTAACAATGAGTACTGAAATATCACTTTTGGGTGATTTAAAAATCCCAATTATTGTGCGCCATCCGCTCATGTTGTAAGCAACTATAATTAATACTGCAGCAAGGCATGACATAGGCACATAATTGATTAATGGCATGAGAAATAGAAATATCAATAGTAGAACTATAGTGTGTACGATACCGGCAATCGGAGTACGACCTCCATTTGTGATATTTGTCATTGTGCGAGCAATGGCTCCGGTAACAGGAATACCACCAAAAAATGGGACGGTAATATTAGCAAGTCCTTGCCCAATGAGTTCTGTATTGCTATTTGTTCGAGAACCTGTAACACCATCAGCTACTGTTGCAGATAGTAGTGATTCTATAGCACACAATATTGCAATTGTAAATGCCGATGGCATTAATTGATTGATGGTTGCCATTGATAGTTCAAAACCATGTGGTGCAGGAATTTCAGAACTCATGTTGCCAAAACGATCACCAATTGTCTCAACCTTAAATTCAGGGAACAAGGTATTTAGAAAATATACAGCTACGGTCATTACGATAATGGCAATTAATGCTCCGGGTAATTTCTTGGAAATAAAAGGAGTTCCTATTATGATTAGTAACGATACAACTCCTATCCCAAGTGTTGCTAAGTCAATATTTACCAAATTTTGAAAATATACGCCCCATTTGGGAATGAATTCGCTTGGTACGTTGCTTAGACCAAGTCCAAAGAAATCATTTATTTGGGTAGAAAAAATAGTTAATGCAATCCCGGCTGTAAACCCTACGACAATTGGATAGGGGATGAATTTTATTACAGTCCCGAGGTGAAATAATCCCATTACAACAAGTATGAGCCCTGCCATAAATGTTGCAATAGCAAGTCCTTGCAGACCAAATACTGCGATAATGTTATAAACGATAACGATAAATGCTCCTGTCGGACCTCCGATTTGAACGCTGTTGCCACCAAATGCCGATACCATAAAGCCTCCGATGATGGCTGTGATGAGACCTACTGTAGGTGTTACTCCCGATGCAATCCCAAATGCAATGGCAAGAGGGAGTGCTACGATTCCGACCACAATCCCTGCAATCAGGTCGTCTTTTAGGCGGCTCATTGAATAATTGCGAAGGGTTGAGAATAATTTCGGTCGAAAATCAATTGTACCTGAAAAATTCATAACCGTTTCAATAAAAATATATAATTACAATCTTTTTTAACGGCTGCAAAGGTACGACTTTTTTAATTTATAACGAGCAAATATTAGTGTATAATTTTATTTACTTGCTTTGGGAACAAGTAAAGAACTTAGTTCCCATAGGAAATATATTGGGAAAAACACGATAGCCAAAGTGAATGGATCACCTGTGGGTGTTACGATTGCGGCAAGGATGAGTAATGCAACTATTGCATGGCGTCGATAATTTCTGAAGAAATTGCGGGTAATGAATCCCATTTTGCCAAATAACCATGCAAGTAATGGCAATTCAAATAATATTCCCATCATGAGGCATATCATGATGAAATTATCCATATAAGAATCAAGAGAAATTATATTAGGAACAAGCGAACTGAGTTGGTAGGTTGCAAGAAATTTCAATGTGATGGGAAATACAAGGAAATAACCTGTTGCTGCTCCAAGATAAAACATCCCACATCCAAATAAAAAACCTCTTTTTGCGCCTCGCTTTTCATGGCTGTATAGCCCAGGACTGATAAAACTCCAAATCAAATAAATTATAAATGGGAATGCTACAACAACTGCCATCCACAATGATGAGGATATGTGGATAAAAAACTGAGATGCAAGTTTAATGTTTATCAACTCGATATTGGCATCAAGGGTAGATGCTTGAGGAAGCATTGAGTCGAGTGATAGTTTTTGAAAAAGGCGATAGGTGAGAAAGTCAGAACGTGTTGGGGCAAGAATAAATTGGTCAAAAATTTGAGGCATGAAAATAAACAATACGGCAGTTAAAGCAATCAATAGGATGATTGCTTTAAACAAAATGCCTCTGAGGACATCAAGATGCCCCCAAAAACTCATTTCTTGGAGTTGCTCTTTTTCTTGTCCCATGTAGAAAAAGGGGGAGGACTATTTTTTTGCGTCGGAGTCGTCCTCTTTTTCGATTTCGTCTTTAACCTCTTTCATCCCGTCTTTGAATGAACGCACACCTTTGCCGATGCCTTTCATTAATTCGGGAATTTTTTTGCCACCGAAAAGAAGCAAAACAACGATAAGAATAATGGGCCATTCCCATCCATTAAGCCCTAAAAATAAAGGTATAGTTGAAAATATAAACATAGTTTCTTTATGAGATTATGTGATTAAAATGTAAAGTTACATTTTTTTTATAGAACATAAAAATGCAATGCCATAAAACATGTATTGTGCTTTATGTTAATATAAATTTACGGAAAAATTTCCGTAATTAAAAGAAAAGTTGTACCTTTGTGGCTC
>CAZCEB010000011.1:0-14907 GCA_964497305.1 uncultured Muribaculaceae bacterium
TCTCGTCTTAAGCGTTGAAACAATTATACACTCCAATTCTTGTGTTACTTTAGGTTGTTCATCGAGAGAATATCCGATTTGTTCTCTTGACTGTGTCCATACTACAAATTCATAGGAGATACTCGTGGCATTGATAGAAATCGACCACATAATCATAATTCCGATTAAAAGTGTAATTCTTTTCATAATTTATAAATTTCCAAACATATATTTGCAAATATAACACATTTAATTGGATATAAATTTATATTTCAAAACAAACTTAAAATTCAGTAACTTTGTGCAATAAATTTTAATGAAGATGATACTATTTCCTAATGCGAAAATTAATATCGGTCTTAATATTGTTGAGCGACGTGCCGATGGTTATCACAATATAGAAAGCGTGATGTATCCTGTCAAATGGTGCGACATCCTTGAAATCGTTCCTGCGCAAGGCAACGAAACGACTTTAACCACCACAGGACGCTCAGTCAACTGCCCTCCGGAGAAAAATCTCGTGATGAAAGCCTATAATCTGTTCCGTCAAGAGACAGGAATTGGCAACGTGGATATCTATCTTCATAAGATTATTCCCGATGGTGCCGGATTAGGCGGAGGCTCTGCCGATGCGGCATTTACGCTCATCGGTCTCAATGATATTTTTGAGTGCAAATTGACAAATGAGCAGTTGGCTGACATAGCCTCAAAGATTGGAGCCGACTGTCCTTTCTTTATATATAATAAGCCTCAACTTGCAACAGGCATAGGCACCGAATTTGTTTCTGTTGAATTGACACTAAACGACTACCACATCTTAATTGTTAAGCCTCAAGTGAGTGTTCCAACGGCACAAGCCTATGCAGGCGTTACCCCAATGCCTGCAACACACGCTCTGATAGAAGCCACAAAACGCCCTATTCAAGAATGGACCGGTATCATTAAGAATGATTTTGAAAAAAATGTATTTCCAGCATATTCGGAAATAGCAAAAATAAAGCAACAAATTATTGACATGGGGGCTATTTATGTTTCAATGTCGGGTTCCGGCTCTGCTGTTTATGGAATTTTCCACAAAAATGACATTTTGTCAGAAGAGATAAAAACGCTATTCCCTCAATGCGACATCTTCTTTGACAAGCTTTAAATAGGTGAACGTTAACCCATTTAAAGTTGTTTATTATAAAAAATATTCTCGCAAGAAGACTTTGGCAATGTTTTTGTATAGAGAATAAGCAAAGATAAAAAACTGATATAATGAGCAAGAAAGATAAAGAAACCGCAAAACAAGTCGAACAAGAGGAAACAGAAATAGTAAATAACACCCCCGAAACCGAGGAAACCCCGCTTTCGGAAACCGAGTTATTGCAAAAAGAGTTGGATGAAACAAAGACTCAACTCGAAAAGGAGAAAAACGAATATATGTTTTTGATGGCTGAATTTGATAATTTTCGCAAACGCACATTAAAAGAGAAAGCCGAGATCATAAAGACAGCCACAGAGCGAGCAATGAAAGATATACTTCCGGTTATAGATGACTTTGAACGCGGTCTTGCAGCGATGAAAGAATCTACCGATGCTGAAGCATTGCGTGAAGGCATGGAGATCATCTATCACAAGTTTATAAAATATCTTGAACAAAACGGAGTCAAAGAAATTCAAAGCACCGGTGCCGAATTTGATACTGAGTACCACGAAGCAATTGCAATGGTACCACTTGGCGATGAAGAGAAAAAAGGGAAAGTCATCGACACTGTAGCAAAAGGATATACACTTAATGACAAAGTTATACGCCACGCAAAAGTTGCAGTTGCCGAATAATTAGATAATACTATGAGCAAAAGAGATTACTACGAAGTCCTTGGCGTGAGCAAAACCGCCACCGATGAAGAGATAAAGAAAGCCTATCGCAAAATGGCACTCAAATATCACCCTGATAAAAATCCGGGCGATAAAGAAGCTGAAGAAAAGTTCAAAGAAGCTGCCGAAGCCTATGATGTATTGAGCAATGCCGATAAACGTGCTCGCTATGATCAATTTGGGCACTCAATGGGTGGTCAACAAGGGTTTGGTGGTTTTGGAGGCGGAGGCTTCTCTATGGAAGATATTTTCTCTCAATTTGGAGATATCTTCGGAGGACGATTTAGCGGACAATGGGGTGGTGCAACAGGAGGTCGCGGTCGTCGCGTGAATCGTGGTAGCGACTTGCGCATTAAAGTGAAGCTCACCCTCGAAGAAATCTCCAAAGGAGCATCAAAAACACTCAAGATACCAACTCTCGTTAAATGTGATCATTGCGAAGGAACAGGAGCCAAAGATGGCAAATCATTCTCCACATGCTCTACATGTCATGGGACAGGAACCGTTGTTCACACTCAAAACACATTCCTCGGTCCAATGCAATCGACTTCAACATGTCCAAGTTGTAATGGAGAAGGTAAAATTATCACTGAAAAATGTAGTCATTGTAATGGTGAGGGTGTTCAACGTCAAGAAACAACAGTCAGTTTCAATATCCCAGCCGGTGTAGCCGATGGAATGATTTTGACCGTAAGAGGGAAAGGGAATGCCCCTCGTCATGGAGGAGTGAATGGGGACTTATTAGTAGTTATAGAAGAGGTGGCACACCCCGATTTAATTCGCGATGGTAATGATGTTATATATAACCTCATGCTTGATATTCCTACAGCCGCTCTTGGAGGTTCGGTTGAAGTGCCAACCATTACAGGAAAAGCAAGAGTGAAAATCGCTCCGGGAACACAACCTGGCAAAGTGTTGCGCTTGAGAGGAAAAGGGCTGCCATCTACCGAAGGTTATGGCACAGGAGATGAATTAATTAACATCATGGTATATATCCCTGAAAACCTCAATAGTGAAGAGAAAACAATATTTGAACGTTTGAAAACATCTGAAAATATTAAACCAAACGAAAATACCAAAAATCGTATTTTTAGTAAACTACGCCACATATTTGAATAATAAATAATGTAAATCATCATTAAGGAGATGTATCATCATAGATGCATCTCCTTTTTTGTCTTATAATTATGCCTTAATCAGTTAACACTATTTTATTAATAAAATTTAATTTAATATAGATATTTTCGGAAGTTTAGCCCAAAAATATTTTCATTCAAACCTAATGCAAAATGCAAATATTTCTTAACAAAGACAATAAATCTAAAAATTATAACTACCTTTGCACCCGATTAAACAAATTAGAATTAACATGAAAAAATCTATTTTATCATTCGTAGCACTTGCTGCTACTTTTTCAATGGTTGCTGAAGGCTATCAAGTAAACACCCTTAGTGTTAAGCAAGAAGGCATGGGACATGTCGGAGCCGGTATGAAACTTGGAGCAGAAAGCATGATTTTCAATCCTGCCGGAATGGCATTCATGGACAAAACTCTTGATCTCTCAGCTGGTGTAAGCGGTATTATCTCTGAAGCAACTGCAACTCTATCAGATGGATCAAAATACGAAACAAATAACGATGTGAGTACTCCATTCCACATTAGTGGTGCATTTTCTATCTATAATAACTTGAAAGCAGGTATCACAATCAACACGCCTTATGGTAGCCGTATCGATTGGGGTAACAATTGGCCGGGCTCAATGCTAAACCAATCAGTAAAACTCCAAGTATTCAATATCCAACCAACAGTAGCCTATAAAATCCTACCTAACTTTTCTGTTGGTGCCGGAATGATGATTGCATGGGGTAAAATCGATCTAAATAAAGGTCTTGTAAATCCTTCATCTGTAGACAAATTATATGAAACGAATTTTGGCAATACAGCCCCTGCTTCTGTAAATCTAACAGGAACTGCCGAAGTCGTTCTTGGGTTCAATGTTGGTGCAATGTGGGATATCAACGACAAAATTACTGTAGGAGCAAGCTATCGCAGCAAAATGGATATGAAAGTAAAATCAGGTGATGCCAAATTAACATATGCCAATGCTGATGCTGAACAAATACTTGGCTCTCTTACAGGATTAAATGGAGCTAATTTCTCTGCTCAACTACCTGCTGTATCAGTTTTAACAATGGGAGTAAGTTACAAACCAATCGAAAAATTGACTTTGGCATTTGATGCCCAATTGAACTTTTGGAGTGAATACGACAAACTAAATATCAATTTCCTTGACGATAAGCTTACTGAGTTCAATCAAAGTCTCACAAAAAACTATAGCGATGCTTGGGCTTTCCGTCTTGGTGCTCAATATGCATTAACAAATCGCTTTGATGTGCGTGCAGGTTTTGTTATTGACACAACTCCTGTTGATGAAAACTATTTCAATCCTGAAACTCCGGGTATGACTCGTTTATTGCCAAGCGTAGGATTCTCATTCCGTCCAACACCTCGTCTATCGATTGACGTTGCATTCACATATGTAGCCGGTCTTTCTCGTGATGGATCTAATACATACGATGACCTCGTGGCTAAAAAAGCATACAACGTAGCATATCAACAAGCATCAGCACAAGGTGCAGATGCAGCAACGGCCGCACAAGCAGCAACAGGTTACTTAGCGTCTAAGGGTTTGAACTTAAAAGAAACATTCTCAGCCGAATATGGAGTTAAAGCATTTATTCCAGCAATCGGAGTGAGCTACTCATTCTAACTCATATTAAATATTTATAATACAATTTTAGGGTGAAATCGCATGATTTCACCCTTTTCTTTTAATTTTCACTAAAACAGAGTCGATAATTATAAGAAAAAGCTCAATTAAATAATTTTTTCTTTAATTGAGTGTATTTTTCTTGAAAAATGATATTAATTCAAACAATTTATTACTAAATTTGCCAATTCAAAGTAACTAACAATATAATTCAATAAATAATGAAGAAGCACAATTTCTATGCAGGCCCCTCTATTCTTAGCGAATACACCATTAAGAATACTGCTGAGGCTGTACTAAACTTTGCCGGCACCGGATTATCTATCCTCGAAGTGTCTCACCGCAGTAAAGAATTTTCTGCAGTAATCGAAGAAGCAGCTCAATTAGTAAAGGAATTACTTGATGTCCCCGAAGGATACCATGTGTTGTTCCTTGGAGGTGGTGCAAGTATGCAATTCTGCATGGTGCCATTCAACCTATTAAAGAAAAAAGCAGCTTATCTTGAAACAGGAACATGGGCAGTAAATGCAATAAAAGAAGCAAAACTATTTGGCGAAGTTGATGTTGTTGCATCTTCTAAAGATGCTAATTTCTCTTTTATTCCAAAAGACTTTGTTATCCCAACTGATGCTGATTATTTCCACTTTACAACAAACAATACAATTTTTGGAACTGAGGTGCGTAAAGACATTGACTCTCCTATTCCATTGATTGCCGACATGTCAAGCGACATCTTCTCTCGTCCCATTGATGTATCAAAATATGATGTAATCTATGCCGGAGCACAAAAAAATCTTGCTCCTGCAGGTGTTACAATCGCTATCGTAAAAGAATCGGCTCTTGGTCAAGTTGAACGTGCGATCCCAACAATGCTAGACTATCGCACTCACATCAAAAAAGGTTCAATGTTCAACACTCCTCCGGTACTACCAATCTTCTCAGCTCTTCAAACATTAAAATATTATAAGAGCTTAGGTGGTGTCTCTGCTATTGAAAAAGTTGACGTTGAAAAAGCCGCAAAACTTTATGATGCTATTGATTCAAGCAAATTATTCGTAGGTACAGCTGCTACTGAAGACCGTTCAATCATGAATGTTTGTTTCGTAATGAAACCAGAATATGCCGAACTTGAAAAAGAATTTGTTGAATTTGCAACATCTAAAGGCATGGTGGGAATCAAAGGACACCGTTCAGTTGGAGGATTCCGCGCATCATTATACAATGCCCTTCCAATGGAAAGCGTTGAGGCTCTCATTGCCACAATGAAAGAATTTGAAGCTAACCACTAATATATAATATAAATTATGAAAGTATTAGTAGCTACCGAAAAACCATTTGCTGGAGTTGCAGTTGATGGTATTCGCCAAGTCATCGATGAAGCCGGTTACGAACTTGTGCTTCTTGAAAAATATGCCTCTAAACAGGATTTGCTTAATGCAGTAGCTGATGTTGATGCAATCATCATTCGTAGCGATATTGTCGATCAAGAAGTGCTTGACGCAGCAAAAAATCTAAAAATTGTTGTTCGTGCAGGTGCGGGATATGACAACATCGACCTTGCTGCATCAAAAGCTAAAGGCGTTGTTGCACAAAACACACCGGGACAAAATTCCAATGCTGTTGCCGAATTGGTGTTTGGCATGACTGTAATGGCTGTACGTAACATGTACAATGGTACATCGGGAACAGAACTTAAAGGCAAAACAATCGGTATTCATGCATTTGGTCAAGTTGGTCGCAATGTAGCTCGCATTGCCAAAGGCTTTGAAATGGAAGTTTCTGCACTTGATCCATATTGCCCCGATGATGTTATCTCAGCAGCCGGTGTAACTCCTGTTCACTCTGTAGAGGAACTTTACAGCAAAAATCAATTTGTATCTCTTCACATTCCTGCTACTGCAGAAACAAAAAAATCTGTAGGCTATGATCTTGTTAAGTTAATGCCTAAAAATGGTGTTCTCATCAATACTGCTCGCAAAGAAGTCATTGATGAAGAAGGTCTTGCAAAAGCAATGGAAGAACGTCCCGACATTAAATATGTTGCCGACATCAAGCCTGATAGTGCAGAAGAATTAAAAGCTAAATTTGGCGACCGCGTATTCTTCACTCCAAAGAAAATGGGCGCACAAACAGCTGAAGCTAACATCAACGCAGGTATTGCAGCTGCTCACCAAGTTGTTGCTTACCTTCGCGACGGCATCAACCGCTTCCAAGTAAACAAATAACAAAAATGATTTATACAAAAAAAAAGGTCGAGCATAAACTCGACCTTTTTTTGTATAACGATTAGGGTTGTTAGCAGTTATAAAAGCGCATGAAAGCTTTTATTGCATAGACATGGTCATCAGTTGACGCCGTCTCTCTCACAGAGTGCATAGCCCATAAAGCATTCCCCATATCCACTCCTCGCAAGTCAATTTGCGAAGTCAAGATGTTTCCGAGTGTTGATCCTCCGGCTACATCGCTATGATTAACAAAATATTGACATGGAACACCGGCTTCATCACACAAAGTTTTAAACACCGCTGCAGAGTCGGCATCGGTCATATATTTACAATTTGCATTTATTTTTATTACCGGGCCACCACCCATTACAGGATGATTTGTTGGGTCATGTTTTTCGGGATAATTGGGATGAACAGCATGAGCATTATCGGCACTCACCATAAACGAAGCCGACACAGCACGCAAATATTCTTCCTCTCCACCACCAAGACATCCAACAATGCGACGCAATATTTGAGCCAACACAGGCGAAGCAGCTCCTTGTTTTGTTCCGCTACCGGTTTCTTCATTATCAAAGATTGCCATCACTCGTGTCATTTCACATTCTTGTGATTCCAATAACGCCATCATTGCTGCATGAGCCATACTGAGGTCATCAAGTCGCCCCGATGTGATAAATTCATCATGCTCTCCCACAAGACATGCAGGAGTGGTGTCATATAGCGATAAATCAAAATCAATAATTTCAGAAGCATCTACCCCTAATTCATTTGCAACCATGCGCAATACATATCCGTTTTTCTCTGCTACATCAGTAATTTTACCAAGTACAGGAAGCATATCTTTTTGCTTTGACAATGGATTTCCCTCATTTACCGCACGATTAAAGTGAATTGCAAGATGAGGAATTGTCAGCAACGGACGCGAGAAACGCACTAACCGAGTTTCAGGATGTAATGCATCTTTTCCTTTCATCATGACACGTCCGGCTATAGACAATGGACGATCAAACCATGTGTAAAGAATAGGACCACCATAAACCTCTGTATTCAATTTCATAATTCCGCCATCGGTCAACATTTCCGGATTAGGTTTTATTCTGAAACATGGGGAATCGCTATGTGCCGAAATAATTTTAAATCCTGAAGCAGCATCGCCTTTGCCCACAATAAAAGCAAATATTGCCGAATGATTTTTAATGACATAATATTTACCTCCTGGCTTCACATCCCATGCATTGCACGTATTCAGTTCACAAAACCCATTCTGTTCAAGAGTTTCGCGAATAGTCTGTACTGCCCAAAAGTTACAAACACTCTTATCCATAAATTCGATAAGAGATTTTATATATTTATCTTCTTTCATAGCCTTTCATTATTAGAATTAAACCTATACTATTATAACAAATCATTCAGCAGAATTATATCTAACTTGATTTAACGCACGCAACACATTGCATAAAATACGACTCCAATAACTTTGAAATTCATCTCTAACAGCAACCAACGCTAATGGAATAAGATGTTCCGGAGCCTCTTTCACCATGCCCACAAAATTATAAAGCACTTGGAATATATCGGCAAGGCTTTCTGAAATGCTTGCAGCAATAGGTGTATCGGAATATTTCATATCCTCCTCAAAAACCTCAAGGAAAATATCTTCAGGTCCCATGAGATTTTCTATTCCACATCTCACCGATTCATAATAATCTTCATCCAAAATGGGTTCAAGATAGGCATCTTCATCATCCAACAGTTCTACTTTCAAATCTGTTGCAGAGATGTATAATCGGGGCAACAATTTCAACATTAACTGTACAAATGTATCTTTTTCACTTTCTCGCACATCCTCAATAGCTGCGCAATACTCATTACACAAAGCAATAAATGCCAATGAATTGGTATTTAATATCGCTGATTCCATATCCAATTTATTTTGAGAAAAGATTATTCTTAATTATATATTCGTTCACACCATGAGGCAAAAATGCCGACATATCTTTCCCTTCGTTGAAACCATCTCTGATAAACGTACTTGAAATATTTATCACCGGAGCTTTGACAAATTTTACTCCTGGTAAGCCAATCTCTTCTATCTCATATCCGGGACGAGGATAAACGACCACTCCATAGTCAGAAATAATGCGTTGATAATCTTTCCATTTATCAAATATCAACCAATTATCACTACCAATTATCAACCGGAATTGTTTATCAGAATATTGTTCTTTCAGAGTGTCTAACGTTTTTATCGTGTATGACGGACGAGGTAAAGACAATTCGATATCACACACATCAACACATTTGATTGACTCTACTGCAATTTTCAACATTGCCAATCGATGGTCATCAGAAACAAAAGTATTGGTATTTTTAAGCGGATTACATGGAGATAACGTTAACCATACCTCATCAAGAGATGTATATTGACTTAAATAACTCGCCAACATCACATGCCCCACATGAACAGGATTAAAAGAACCACCAAGAATCCCTATCGCTTGCATTTCTGTCGTTATGCATTAATAAAATCAAGGATTGCCTTGCGTGTATGAGCTATTGCATCGTTCAAATCATCGTTGACAATACAGCAATCATACTGCGGAGCAAATCCTATTTCAAACTCAGCCTTACCCACTCGCTCTTCTATAACCTCAAGCGCATCGGTTGCTCGAGACACAAGACGGCGACGCAACTCCTCTACCGACGGAGGCATTATAAAAATGCTTATCGCGCGGTTGCCATACATGCGTTTCACATTCACGCCACCCTTGACATCTATATCAAGCACAACATTATGTCCTGCACTGCAAATGCGCTCAACCTCGCTTTTCAATGTACCATAAAATCGACCGGGATACACCTCTTCATGCTCAACAAAGGCATCTTGCTCAATAGCAGTCTTAAACTCCTCATCGGTCAAAAAGAAATAATTAATGCCATGCCTTTCACCTTCGCGAGGCGACCTGTTAGTGGCAGATACCGAAAATTGCATATCGATATCGCCTTGCGCCAATATAGCATTTATGATTGTTGATTTTCCACAACCCGATGGCGCTGATATTATTATTATCTTTCCTGCCATAGAGCTACATCGCATTTAAAACTTGTTCTTTTATTTGCTCCAACTCATCCTTCATGCGTACAACTAGTTTTTGCATTTCGGCATGATTACTTTTTGATCCAAGCGTATTTATCTCGCGTCCCATTTCTTGACTGATAAACCCAAGTTTTTTTCCTTGACCTTGAGTATCTGCCATCGTCTCCATGAAATAGTTCAAATGTTGGGACAATCGTTGTTTTTCTTCGTTAATATCGAGTTTTTCAATATAATAAATCATCTCTTGTTCGAGTCGTGATTTGTCATAATCGACAGGAGCTATCTTTGCCAACCCTTCTTCTATGCGACCGCGAATTTTTGCTATGCGTTCAGACTCATATTGAGGGACCTCAGCAAGCAAATTGCGTATGTTGTCGATGCGTTTAGTAAAAAATTCCTCCAATTTCACGCCCTCTTGTCTACGGAATTGCATCAATCCATCGACGGCTTCATTTACAGCTCTGAATAGAGCATCACTCTCTTCTTCTGATATCGAGCCTGGAGCTTCTGATTTCATTGTTTCAGGGAAACGCAACAAAACACTATACCAATCCTCAGGCATTGGGATTGACAGCGTTTGCGACATTGCTTCAATTTGCGATTTATAAGCAGACAATAACGGCATATTCAATGTTACCGTTGCCTCATCATGTATCGTTTCAGCATAGATAAGCAAATCAACTTTTCCTCGTTCAAGACGATGAGCCACAAGATTGCGCAACTCAAGTTCTTTTTCGCGATATGCCGCCGGAATGCGAGTCGACAAATCAAGTTGCTTACTATTAAGCGATTTTACTTCTACCGTAATTTTTTTGTTAGGGATTTCAACTACCGATTTGCCAAATCCCGTCATTGATAAAATCATAGCGTTTTGTTTATTTTATGCAAATTTACGCTTTAAGCGCGAAAAAGCACTAAATTTGCATAAAAATAATAAGTAAAAATATGGCGGTTATACTAAATATCGAGACATCAACCAATGTTTGCTCCGTTGCTCTCACCGATAACGGATTTGTTTTAGAACATTTTGAAGACTATAAAGGTCAAAACCATGCAGCATTACTAAGTGGCTACATAAAAAAATGCCTCGACTACTTAAAAGAAAAAGGATTGAAACTTGAAGCGGTTGCCGTAAGCATAGGTCCGGGTAGCTACACCGGGTTACGCATAGGTCTTTCAGAGGCTAAAGGGCTTGCCTATGCTCTTGACATCCCCTTGATAGGCATCGACACATTAAAACTAATGGCTGTATCAGTAATGTTTAAACACGATGTAGATCCCGATGCATTGTTTGCGCCTATGATTGATGCCCGACGCATGGAGGTATACACATCAGTTCTTGACATGGCACTCAATGAGCAAATGCATCCATCTCCGCTAATATTAGACGAAACATCATACTCTGAATGGCTCGACAGTTTTCAAGTGCTATTCTTTGGCAATGGTTGCAACAAAGCAAAAGATGTAATCAACCACCCTAACGCTCGTTTCATTGACGACATAAATCCATTGGCAACCGATATGCTTGCATTGTCAGATTCAGCTTTCCGTCGTGGAGATTTCCTCGATCTTGCCTACTCTGTTCCGGCATATCTTAAAGATTTCCAAGCCACCACACCCAAAAACAAAGTTTAATCAGCGGAGATGCTCCATCGGTTCAAACACTCCATAGCCGGAATTGAACTCCCCAAGCAATTCACTTGGCCATTCCACTACACGCCACACATGCTATGTGTCATGGCTGCAAAAGAGGTGCAACAATATATTGCTACTCGCAAGGAATGGCACGACGAATTGAAATCGGGAAAAATGTTTGGAGTGCTGATTGTTTCAAATAACGACGGTGAGTTGGGATTTGTATCGGCATTTTCCGGAAATATAGCCGGCAAAAACTACCACAATTATTTTGTTCCACCAATCTATGATGCTCTGCATCCGGAAGATTTTTTCAAGAAAGGAGAAGCTGAAATTTCAAAAATAAATAATCGCATCAAGGAATTATCAGAGGGGAATGAGCTTAAAGATGCCCAACAACGACTTTGTGCAATAGAAGAGGAAGCCAATGCTGTTTTAGCCCAATTCAAAGCAGATATTATGCTTCGAAAATCCATTCGCCAACAACGCAGAGAGAATGGCGAAAACGAGGAGTCGCTAATTGCCGAGAGTCAATATGACAAAGCTGAATTACATCGCAAGAAAAAGCATTACAAATCCTTAATATCAGAAACACAAGAACATATTAATAACCTGATGGCAGAAATCGAGCATTTGCGCGAAGAACGCAAAGTGCGCTCTGCAAAACTGCAAATGGATCTGTTCCGACAATATAGACTTTTTAATGCAATGGGCGAAGAGAAAGATGTGTATGATATTTTCATGTCAACAATAGGCCAACCACCACCGGGAGGTACCGGCGAATGTGCAGCCCCAAAAATGCTTCAATATGCTTTTCAAAACAATCTTCATCCAATTGCAATGGCTGAATTTTGGTGGGGAAACTCGCCTAAAGGAGAAATACGTGTTCATGGCAATTTCTACCCATCATGCATCAGCAAATGCAAGCCCATTCTGCTCTATATGATGCAGGGACTAAATGTTGAGCAAAACCCTTTGGAACAAAACCCAACATTAACCCCCAAAATATTGTGGGAAGACGACGATCTTGTCATCATCGACAAGCCAAGTGGCATGTTGTCGGTAAATGGCAAAATTGAAAGCTACTCAGTTGAACAATGGGCAAAAGAAAACTACCCTCATGCCACAGGTCCATTAACAGTGCATCGACTCGACCAAGCGACATCGGGCATTCTTGTAATTGCAAAAAACAAAGAAGTTCATCAAGCACTACAAGCTCAATTCATCAGTCGCAAGATTAAAAAAAGCTATATTGCTCTGCTTGACGGTACTCTATCAAATGCCGAGGGAGAGATCAATCTTCCATTGAAACTTGACTACGACAACCGCCCCCGACAGATGGTTGCTCCCGATGGCAAAAAAGCACGCACTCGATATGAAATTATCAGTACCGAAAATGGGAAAACGAGAGTGAGGCTATACCCATTCACAGGTCGCACACACCAGCTCCGCGTTCATGCGGCACACCCTGATGGTCTCGGCACCCCCATCACAGGCGACGAGCTATACGGCACACCAGCCCACCGCCTTTGCCTCCATGCCGAACATATCGAATTTACCCACCCTACCCTCAACAAAACCATTTCTATCACCTGCAACCCGGAATTTTAACACAGAAATAGTGCACAATTGCTTCATTCGCAACAATCCCGAAAAATTCCCTCAGTGGCACAACTCCGACACGGCAAAACTATTCTCTCTACCCATATTTGTAAACAAAAAAGAAAATAAAGGCTATTGGTTCTGATATAATAGTGCTTTGCAAATGGTGTAAAGCACTTATTTTTGGACTTAAAAAATACATTTGTGTTGTAAAACATACCCTAAAATTTTGGATTATATATATATATATATATTTGCATAATTTTTAACTTTTAATACTTATATAATATGAAAAATTTTTTAATCATTTTTTCTGTTAGCCTAATGATTATTGGCGGAATTTTTTTGTGGGTGGGAACTGAAACACAAACTACTACTTGTTCAAATTTACAGGAAACATTAGCATGGTCTCCTCAAAATACGACTAAACAATGTCCTCGTTGCGTTGGCACTGGTCGTTGTGGTGTATGTGGTGGTCGTGGTTATTTTGTAGCGATGGGAAGTGGCGAAAAAAGAGCCTGCCGAACATGTCACGGCTCTGGCACATGTCAATCTTGCGGAGGAACAGGTCGAGTATCTGTAAAATAAAAGCTATATCCTATATGTACTCAACATATCTTGACATGAAACGTAGCTTTAAATTATATCTTATAGTCTTTATATGCATATGTAGCACTATTTTTGTTAATGCCCAAAGTCGTATTTCTTCCGTCTTCGGAGTCAATTTAGGAGATTCAGAACAAATTGTAACTTCAAAAATATCTGGAAAGTGGAAAACATCGAGTAAAGGTGAGCGCTCTTATGTAACTACTAATCCTACTTTAGGTAGTTGTACCTTTGAGGCTGCATCATTTACATTTAAAAGCAACAAACTTTATAAAGTCATATTTTATTCTTCTGAAGGAGGACTTTGCAACCCGAATTTTCAAGGAGCATATGGAACTCCTAATGGCTATGAGTTATTTTTGGGAAATGCACAAAAATATAAAAAGATATATAATACGATGTATTTCGACCTTTTTGACAAATATGGAAGCCCTGTATTAAATGACGAGGAACGGGCTCTTTGGAAATCAAATGGTAACACATTAGAACTTAAATATGACTATGACGATACAACAACTGAATATGGTTGGCATGATACATGGGTAAGAGTTGCGGTAACATACCAAACTATAGGATTCTCTTCATCCAATTTTTAAAGAATAATTTTTTACATATAGAGAATGTTACTGTACCTTAGCTGTGTAGTAACATTCTTTTTTATGAAAACAATCAATCTCATTGTGCCTCGTGGTTGGCACGAACTCGATGATAAACAACCTCGTCGAGAGTTTCAATGAATTATCTCTAATACATTCTATATGTATTGATTAAAAATACTCAAAATTTTGGCGCGAGTAAACTTTTTAGTTAACTTTGCCGTTGTAAAAATGAATATATGGCTAACCGAGAAATAAAATTCTACAAACATTATTTCAATGAGTTCTATGTGGCTCAGACCGATAAGGTCAGAAAAAAGATTGCACAAACATTGGTTTGGTTGCAAACTTTAGACCGATTGCCGATTACCATACTTAAAAGTATTGAGGGCAAAAAAGGACTTTTTGAAATAAAAATAGAATTTGGTGGCGATATATTTCGCGTGTTCTGCTGTTTCGATGAAGGCTCTTTGGTTATACTTTTCAATGGATTTCAAAAGAAAACACAAAAAACACCTTCGGGTGAAATTGAAA
>CAZCEB010000012.1:0-1607 GCA_964497305.1 uncultured Muribaculaceae bacterium
CAAAAGCGAGTGCAAAGGTAGATAAAATTATGTTATAAAACATATTTTTGAAGCATAATTTTCTTAACATCGTCTATTTTTAACAAATTTAAAGCATTTCAATTATATCCAAAGTTTCGCAACCGACTTAATTTGTTTACTTTATACTACGATAATCGATAAACTATGCGTTGTACTCCATCTTGATAGCGCGCACTTGAAATGCGAAATACTCCAATTTCTTTAGTAGATTTTACATGTACACCCACACAAGGACATGCATCATAATCTCCAATATGCACAATACGCAACATCTCAGACGCATTTTCAGGTAATTTGTCCAAATCATATAGTTTTTCAGCCTCTGATGCCGAAATGAATTCATAAGAAACTTGAAGATCTTGAGCGATAATATCGTTAATGGTTTCTTCTATATCTTGTAACTGTTCTTGCGTCAGCGGCTCCGACAACGGATAATCACATTTAGATTTCTTTCGTTCGATGTGCGTATTGCGAGAACGTTTACATCCTATCATTTTCACCATTGTCCCATTCAATAAATGCTCCGCCGAATGCATTCGGGGATCTTCCTGCTTATTATGCGAGTTTAATACTATTTCTTGTTCCATGTTTATTATCTCACATTTTAATTTTTCTGATTAATTAGATTCACTATTACTTTTACCATAATATCTTTTTCTTCTGTGCGACTTTCTGCAATTAGCAATGTCAACGCAACAAGAGTATTGTCCGCAATGCGTTTTTCTCCATCTAATCGATATAGAATCCCATTGCGTTCCATAAACCACAAGAATAACATAGCAGCAATGCGTTTATTCCCATCACTAAAAGAATGATTTTTCACAACTAAATATAGTAGCATAGCCGCTTTTTCTTCAATACTTGGATATAGCTCTATTCCATCCCAGGTTTGATAAATCTGACCTATTGAACTTTTGAAAGAGTCATCCTTCTCATTAGCAAATAATGCGCTTCCCCCAAATTTTGGTTTCAACCGGTTAATCGCCTCCATAGCATTTTCATATGTAGCGCAAAAACGTTCTTCTTTTACTGTATTGTCAATTGAAAGTTGCTGAAAGTCATACTTATCAAGTGTGTCAAGTGCATAAACATAATCGGATATAACTGAAAACAAACCATCAGATTCATCTGACGACAAACGTTCATGAGCCTTTACTGTTGTTGACAACAATCGCACTACATTTTTCAGATCATTATATCGTTCTAATTTCAATTTGTCGTTAATGGCATAACCCTTTATCAAATAGTCTTTTAATACTTTGTTTGCCCAAGTACGAAATTGGGTGCCACGTTTGCTTTTGACTCTGTAACCAACGGAAATAATAACATCTAAAGTATATACTTTCGTCGGTTTATACTTTGAAAAAGTATTATGCAAAATTTGCATATTACTGCATTCTTCAAGTTCTCCTTCCTTAAAGACATTAGCAATGTGTCTTGCAATAACCGACTGATCCTTCTCAAATAGTAATGCCATTTGGTTTTGAGAGAGCCAAACTGTTTCATTCTCCAACTTCACATCAAGAGAAATTTGATTATCCTCGGTTACATACATAATAATTGAGGACGTGTCAAATCCATTGACC
>CAZCEB010000012.1:1617-6022 GCA_964497305.1 uncultured Muribaculaceae bacterium
TTTCTTGTCCCATTTTCTCAATGTATTTTACATAGGTGCAAATATAATGATTTTATTACTGATACATAGAAAATAGGCTCGGCAATGCCGAGCCTATACATTAATATATATATCTTCATTTCAAATCAGCGATTGCACGAATGCGAGCGGGGATTTCAATATTGTTACTAATCTTAGAGAATTCTTCAGCGCCAACACCAATAGCAAACACCGGCACAGGATTTCCACTATGCCCTGTTGTTGTCCAATCGATACCGGTTGCATTATCCATCACTTTAAAAACAGAAACTGTAAATTCATTAAAATCCTTATATAATGTTTTTTCATCTTTGCTATTACGTTGGTTAAACGTTACATCAAATTTTTCTTGTAACATTTTTTCATCAGATTCAGTAATTGCAATTTTAGACCAAAAACCCATCTTCTCTGATAACAAATCTTTCATATCTTCCCATGTAAAGATGCGACGCGACATCATTATAGCTTTACACAAG
Source organism: uncultured Muribaculaceae bacterium (assembly GCA_964497305.1). GTDB lineage: Bacteria > Bacteroidota > Bacteroidia > Bacteroidales > Muribaculaceae > RGIG4079. The sequence continues at coordinate 2,112 of CAZCEB010000012.1, forward strand.
TCGGCGAAATTATCTTTAGAAATGCGTTGATATGCGATATTGCCAAACCACCCACTATATCCCGTTGCGGGAAAACCTATTCCAAGTCCACCGGTATCGTGATCGGCAGTTACAACAATTAGTGTTTCATCGGGATGTTCTTGATAAAATTTATAAGCAACTGCAATAGCTTCATTGAGGTTCAATACCTCCTTTATTACTGTTGCGGCATCATTTGAATGTCCAGCATAATCAATATTTCCGGCTTCTATCATCATAAAGAATTTATCGGGAGATGTTTTCTGTAGATGTGCAATTCCGGCTTTAGTCATTCCCGGCAAAGTTAATGCGCCTGCAACTGAGTCGATTGTATATCCTGCATTGCTTGAAGTCAAATGCTCCGGATTTAACAATATCACTCTATCGCTTTTTACTTCAGCCATTGCTTCCAAGCCTCTAACAACAGTAATTCCACTATCGGCAAATACTTTCATCAAATCAGTATCCTTTCCATCTTTCTTTGTCCCATACAAACGAGAGCCGGCAATTAATTCATATCCTGAAGCTGCTGCATCAAGACCTATTTCATATTTCATTTTACGACTTGGAACATGTGTGTAAAATGCACTTGGAGTAGCATCGTCTGGAGCTACTGTTGTAATAATTCCCACTCCATATCCTATTTCATGAAGTTGAGATGCGACTGATTCAACCGCTGTTGTATCGGGAGTAACACCCACCATTCCATTTAGAGTTTTATATCCTGTTGCCAATGCTGTTCCGGCAGCGGCAGAATCTGTAATAGGACCTGTTGCCGAATAGGTCATTGCCATTGATGCAATAGGAAATTGCATCATCAATAATGGTTCTTCATTTCCAAGAACAATGCGATTATAATTTTGCGTAGCCATTATATGCCCCATTCCCATACCATCTCCTATAAAATAAAAGATATATTTAGGAGCATCAGCAATAGCACCCAAACAAAAATTCATCAAAAAGAGACTGACAAATAATTTTAGCTTCATATCTATACTTTTTTATTTAATAATAACATTGGTTCAATAAATCGTCTATCGTTACACAACCGAGGAACTTTGCGCTGTCCACCAAGCTTTCCTGTCGAGGCAAGCCAATCATCAAATAATCGCTTGCGCGCAACTACAACCGACAGGCAATCAAGGAATATTCCACCATATCTCTTTGCTTGATAATCGGAATTTTCTTGTTGTAATAATGCATCAAGTCGAGAAGCAAATATATCCATATCAGAAGGCTCTGCCGAAAACTCAATGAGCCACTCATGGCGTCCTTTATTCCCTTCTCCGGCATATACCGGAGCTGCTGTATAGTTTAATATTGAGCATTTCATTTCTCGGCACACTTTTGAAATCGCAGCATCAGCATTATGTACCATCAACTCCTCTCCGAAAGCATTTATATAATGTTTTGTACGACCTGCAATTGTTATTTTTACTGGATTAAGACTCTCTATTTTAATTGTATCCCCAAGAGGATATCGCCACAATCCATTACATGCTGTTATTACAAGAGCATATATCTTGCCCTCTTCAATCTCCCATATAGGTAATAATGTCGGATGTTCCTGATCCACTTCTTCTATAGGAATAAATTCGTAGAAAACACCCACATCAAGCAATAATAACATTGCTTTATCATCAATGGCATTTTGCACAGCAAAGAATCCCTCTGATGCATTATATGTTTCCAAATATCGCATTTTAGCGTTATCGGTAATTGCCTTATACTGATCCTTATATGGCACAAACGAGATTCCGCCATGGAAAAACACTTCAAGATTGGGCCACACATCATGGATAGTTGTAGCTCCCGCTTTCTTAATAACCCCTTTTAGAACAGATAAAAACCATGATGGCACCCCGGAGATATTTGTAATATTTTCCCCCATAGATGACTCTATAAGAGAAGGAAGTTTCTTTGTCCAATCTTCCATCAATGCAATTTTCTTTGATGGGACTCTAACAATATTTATCAATGGATTAATCTTATCAATGAGATTAGCCGAAAGATCTCCAACCACCACTCCTTTAGGCAAAGATGACAATTCATTACCATAACTCCCTCCAAGAATAAATCCCTTGCCTAAAAATATGCGACTATCAGGATATAGATTCAAATAATGTGCTACAACATCTGAACCTCCACGATAATGACATCGGTTGAACGAATCGGCAGTTATCGGTATATATTTGCTTTTACCATCTGAAGTCCCCGATGATTGTGCAAAATGAGTAGTCCGTCCCTTCCACAACACATCCCGTTCGCCAGCGATCATGCGCTCTACCAATGGACGAATTTTCTCATAAGGTGTCAACGGAACTTTTTCGACAAAATCCTCATAAGAAGAAATCAATGAAAATCCATGTTTCTCCCCCCATTGCGTATTACGAGCCTGTTTTATCATCCACATAAGTTGTTGTCGTTGTATCATCTCACGATGAGAAATCCAACGCAACGACTCTTTTACTCTATGAGCAAAAAATGGGCGAGCAATAGGTGTAAAATCCATTTTATAATATTTTGCAACGCCAAATTTACATAAATCTCACAAATTACCCCGAATAGGATTTAATTTTTTCAATTAGTTATTATTCTTTAAACATTCCAAACAAGAGACACAACACTTTCAATCCCATTAATGATGATATTGCTCCTATCTTATTCTTTAATCTCACCTTAGGATTAAATAAACTCGAATAGCGCAATTGTTTAATATTTTTCCAACAACGGCTTACTGTTTCATCATTCTTTATCCCTGTTATCGTCATCAGCCAAAGGATATTCATATTTGCACTAAATTTTCTATCCTTTGCAGCCGGTAATAATTCTCTTTTATTTTGTTCTATATGTTTTACAAATTCATCCGCAACATCAAGGACATCTGTTCGTTTTAATGAAAACTTACCCATTATACTTGATTGTCGCTTGCGATAACCATACAACCCTACTCGCTCAAACACAATTTTTGATGCCTTCTCATATATTTTATAGAAAATCGCAAGATCTTCATAATATATAGACTCCGGGAAACGCACATTATCAAATAAATGCGATTTATACAATTTCCCCCATGCCGAATTTTCCAAATCTTTTTGATACAAAATTCTTTTTATCGCTACTGTCGGAGTATATAATGACAATTTCCCTGTGAACTCAACATTTCCAAGCACTCCATATTCTGAAACACGAGTAAACGTAACCGCCGATATATCAGCTCTACAATTTATCATATTTTCAAATAACGTTTTCAGATATTGTGGATGCACAACATCATCTGAATCAATAAAAGTTACATACTCTCCATTCATTATATCAAGAGCTGTGTTTCGGGCAATAGAAGGTCCTGAATTATTTTGATGTATTACTTTTATGCGTTCATCTTTTAATGCATATTCATCACAAATCTTTCCGCTACTATCAGTTGAACCATCATCAACAAGAATTAGCTCAAAATTATCATAAGATTGTGCCATTATGCTATCCAAACACCATGGCAAATATGTTTCTACATTATATAATGGAACAATAATTGTTATGAGAGCATCTGATTTCATGTATGCATTACTTTTATTTTTTAACGCTAAAAATATAATAACATTGTTTTATGTGTAACCAAATTTGGGTTAAAATACAATTAACGGACTGAATATAAGATATAAATCATTAAATTTGCATTACTAATTATGGCAAACATTATGAACACTATAAAATTTATCCCTAAATTTTTACTTTTGACAGCAATAATGATGCTATCGCTATCCTCTTGCATTGATAATGATTCTGATCACTATGGCGATATTGATAATCATTATTCCTCTCCATTAGTTGGCACTTGGGAATTGATTGAAGATAGGTATGGACCTATTCCTCAAAGTGAAACCAATATTATT
>CAZCEB010000012.1:6032-14901 GCA_964497305.1 uncultured Muribaculaceae bacterium
TTATTTCATTTTATACTGATGGAGAAGGTCTATACAAAGGCTACAACATTTATGAAAGATGGGATAATTGGAATATATATTGGGATAGTTACTATAATAGCGAACTAATTATTTATTTTCCTGATGGGGAACAATGGTACTATTTTTGGGAAATAAATAAAGGATATTTGCTCCTTTACGACATGGATGACACCAATTATTACTATATTTATCGCCCATTATACTGGTAATTAACACTAAACTCATGAACGAAACTTCTAAAATAGAGACACAAGGAAAGTGGACTGAATTAGAGCATCTTCCAGAATGGGACGAAAAGTTTTATCATGTCTATACCGGAAAAAAATTCGGAAAATGGCACATGCTTAAAACTTTGAAGCCCGAATATTGCGGAATTGATGAATATGAGTCAATGATTGAGAAAGAGTTTGATGTCAGATATAATCTCACTCATCCAAACATTGTTATCATAACCGATTTTGAAAACGTTCCGGGAATAGGTCGATGCATTATTACTGATGATGTGTATGGTAAATCTCTTCGCACGTTAATTGACGAAAAACTTATTACGAGTGAGATAATTGAGCAATTACGCAATCAATTAGTCAGCGCACTGGATTATATACAAACAAATCACATTGTCCATCACCCCATCCGCCCCGAACGTATTATCTTCACCGAAATAGGGGGAAAATTAAAATTAATCGATGTGGGGTTTGATCAACGTGAAAACCTTGAACTTGCCGAGGCATCTGAAGATATTTATAATTACGGAAAGGTGTTGCTTGAAACACTTGACAACTCCGAGGGTAAATATCCCCATTTAAGAAAAGTTGCCGAACGATGCTTAAACACCAACCCACGCAACAAATATAGAGACATACAGGAATTACATCTTGCACTTGAACAGCGCACAAGTAATCGTCTATACATTCTATGTATAATTTTCCTTGCAATAATGACTTTGTTCCTTGCTTGGTTTAATTCTCCTTGGCGACCAACTCCTCCTGACAAAGAGGATATTGAAAATACAATTATTAATACAAATCCTACCAATGATATAAATAATGGCAATTGAAATACGCAAAATAAATCCTACTAAATCAGAACTACGCAAATACGTAGAATATGGCATTGACCTATATAAAGGAAATCCATATTTTGTTCCACCTTTGATTTTTGACGAAATAGAGACTCTACGTCCTGACAAAAATCCGGCTTTCGAATTTTGCCAAGCCCAATCATTCATGGCTTTTCGCGATGGGAACCCGGTAGGTCGCATTACAGGTATAATCAATAATAAAGTAAATGAAAAAACAGGCGAAAAATCTCTCCGTTTTGGATTTACCGATTTTATTGATGATAAAGATGTTGTTGATGCATTATTTAACGAAGTTGAAAAATGGGGACGCCAACAAGGCATGACATCTATTGTCGGTCCAATGGGATTTAGCGACATGGATCACGAAGGTATGCTCATTGACGGTTTTGAAGAACTTGGAACAATGGCCACCATCTACAACTACCCTTACTATCCTAAACACATGGAGCGTATGGGATTTGCAAAAGATGCCGAATGGGTAGAATATCGCATAACAATACCTGATTGTGTCCCCGAAAAATACTTGCGCATTGCTGATATCGTTCAGAAGAAATACAACCTACGAGTAAAAAAATACACCAACCGCAAGAAATTAAAAGATGAATATGGGCTTGCTTTGTTTGAATTAATCAACGAAGCCTATGACGGATTATATGAATATTCTCCATTGACACCAAAACAAATAGATCATTACATCGACATGTATTTAGGAATATTGCGTCTTGATTGTGTGTGTGTGATTGTTGATAGCGAAGATAAACTAATAGGAGTAGGTATTTCCATGCCCTCATTCTCAAAAGCATTACAACGCAGCAAAGGAAGTCTGCTACCATTTGGATGGTGGCACATCTTAAAAGCATTGAAAGGGAAAAATGACATTGTTGACTTAATGTTGATAGCCATAAAGCCCGAATATCAGAGCAAAGGAGTAAATGCATTGCTATTCTCTGACCTATTACCTGTTTATATCAAAAACGGATATAAATGGGCTGAAAGCAACCTTGAACTTGAAGACAATGCTAGCGTACAATTGCAATGGCAATATTTTGACCGCCGATTACATCGTCGCCGTCGTGCCTACCGCAAACCATTATAATACTCATGACTGACATCATAATCATCATCCTTCTAATCCTTCTTAACGGATTATTTGCTATGTCAGAAATTGCAATAATTTCTGCCAGACGCAATCGTCTTGAGAAGAAGAGCAAAGAAGGAGACAAAGGAGCTGCAACTGCTCTACGACTTGCCGCCGACCCAGACATATTTCTTTCAACAATACAGATAGGAATAACCCTCATAGGAATACTCACCGGTATATATTCAGGAGACGCTTTAGGGGCTCAATTAGGCAAAATTTTTAATTCTTGGGGCATAAATATCGGAATTGCAATTCCTCTTGCAAAAATCATTATCGTTGCAATTGTTACATATTTGACATTGGTCTTAGGGGAACTTGTACCCAAACGCATAGGAATGGCAACAGCCGATAAAATTGCTCGCGTCATGGCTCGACCTGTTTATTGGCTATCAGTAATAACAAAACCATTTGTATGGTTATTAGCAAAAAGCACATCTGTTTTAGTCTCTATAATGGGAATAAAACAATACGAGAATAAAATTACTGAAGACGAAATAAAATCATTTATTCAAGAAGGTACAGACATAGGCGAGGTGAAAAAAGTAGAACAAGACATCATGGAAAGAGTGTTCTTGATGGGAGATCTAAAAGTAAGTGCCATCATGACTCATCGTTCCGATGTTACATTTATCGACATTAATTCATCGGTCAATGATATAAAAACTATTCTTACAGAGAATTTACATGACAACTACCCTGTAATCAATGGAACATATGATAATATCGAGGGAATTATTACTTTAAAAGACTTAATTCTTCATTTAAATGAGCCTCAATTTTCTCTTGCGAATAATATACATCCCATATATGCGATTCACGAAAACATGAGCATTTATGACTGTCTCGAAAAACTAAAAGCCGATAATCACACAGGATTTGCGCTCGTATATGATGAATTTGGAGGATGTCAAGGAGTAATTACGCTAAGAGACATACTCGAGGGATTAATTGGTGTTGTCAATTCCAATCAAGAAGAGCCCCAAATAATAGCACGCGATGGAAACAATGGATGGCTCATTGACGGACAATGTTCTTTTTATGATTTTCTTGTTTATTTTGAATGTGAAGATGAAACCAATGACATTGACTATAATACGATAAGTGGATTAATATTATCTCGACTTGGACATATTCCGAAATCAGGAGAAAACATATCATGGCGTAATTTCAAATTTGAAGTTATGGATATGGATGGTGCTCGTATTGATAAAGTTCTTGTTACAAAAACATAAAATAAACCCCAAAGTTTGTTCTAAACTTTGGGGTTTATTTCAAATCTTGCAATTATTATTCGTCGCCAAAATTTATTGATATTCTATTGTCGGTGGATGGTTTATTTTCAGATTCCGACTGATTTTTTTCTTCAGTCGCTGCACCTTTTTTCACTCCTGATTTTATCTCATCGGCAACCTTCTTATCTCGATTGTATGTCGGCGTTTTCTCTAATTTTTCAACAACAGAATCATCATCCATTTGCTCAGGCTGAAGAATTATAAATCGTGCACGATCTTTTACATTTTGTATTTCATTAATCTTTTCTTGACCATATTCCTCTTCTATGCGAGCTTTCTTTTCCTCAGGCTCCGTTCTAAAAGGGAATAATGTTTTTGGTACACTTTTAGTCTTGGCTTCTTCTCTGATTGTAATATCAAATCCTGCCGCCAATATAGTTATCTTTATTTTATCTCCAAGAGATTCATCAAACGCAACACCCCAAATCACATCCACGCCTGAATCAAGATTACTAATAAAGTCGGTCAATTCTTGAGCTTCATCCATTACAAACTTGTGTTCAGCATCACGTGAAAAATACAAGTTAAACAATAACTTCTTAGAGCCAAAGATATCACGATTTTTGAGTAATGGAGAGTTCAATGCGTCATCGATAGCTTTTGTTACACGATTTTGACCTTCTCCATATCCACTCGAAATTATTGCAGCTCCACCATTGCGCAATGTTGTATCAACATCATTAAAGTCAAGATTTATGTGTCCGTTGCAAGTTATCAATTCAGAAATACTGCGCGCTGCTGTCGACAAAGTATCATCAGCTTTTCCAAACGCATTTATAAAATCGAGGTCGCGATAAATCTCAGTGAGACGTTCATTATTTATAACCAAAAGCGCATCAACATACTTGCTCATTTCATCAGCTCCATCAAGAGCTTTTAAAATCTTCTTTTCTCCCTCAAAAAGGAATGGAATTGTAACAATTCCTATTGTCAATAACCCACGTTCCTTGGCAATACGAGCAACAACCGGAGCTGCACCTGTTCCTGTTCCACCACCCATTCCGGCAGTAATAAATACCATCTTGGTATTATCATTAAACAAAGCGTCTAATTGTTCTGAACTTTCCTCTGCTGCTAACTTTGCCATTTCAGGTTTATTTCCTGCGCCAAGACCTTTGGTAATATTGGGCCCTATTAACACACGATTAGGTACCGGAGAATTATCCAACGCTTGTCTATCAGTGTTACAAACGACAAATGATACATTTTTAATTCCCTGTGCATACATGTGGTTTATCGCATTATTACCGCCACCGCCTACACCGATTACCTTAATTATTGTTTCATCATTAGAAGCAAATGCAAAATCATGAGATTCTTTTATATCGTCTATTGTCATAATATAATCTATTAGCAGTTCTTATTATCTAAAGTCATCCTCTTCTTCGTCATCATCCTCTTCATCTTCCATTATGCGAGCAAGACGATTTTTCAAACGATCCATGAGACTTGAGCCTTTTTCTTTCGGCTCCTTTTCCTTATCTCCTTCCTTTGTCTTTTCATTAGATGTTTCTACAATTGTTTCATCTACATTAAAAGGTATTTTTTCCAAACATTCAATAGCCGAAATGCGGATGGCTGACATCAATATAGATATTACATCTACCGAGTCACTTGGTTGGATGCGGTTATCAGTAATGCGTATCAAACCCAATGGAGCACCACTACGCACTTTCATCGCGCTTTGAGTCTCAAGCAATGAATTAAACCCTTTTAATTTAGCACCTCCACCCACAACAACTATTCCGGCGGGTAAATCCGAAGGTTTATAATCGGCATATTTAACTTGCTCTATGATATTTGCAACAATTTCGCCTGCACGAGCTTGCACATAGTTGTTTATTTCCACAACATCAATACCATCAACTGCATTTTTTTTATTTCCCTGTTCCAATGGAGTAGCACACCCCACAGCCTTTTTAATCTCTTCAGCTTTTTCTTCAAGATGATTTATTGACGTGATGTCACGAGTAATATTTCGTGAGCCAAGCGGAATTGTTTCAAGATAATGCAACGCTCCATCTTTATATATAGATACTGTTGTTGTTTCAGCGCCAAAATCGACAAGCATACATCCAAGGCGTTTTTCATCATCAGAAAGCACTAAATCGGCAACTGCAATAGGACGCACAACATATCCATTTATAGCCAATTGTAATCTTTCACCAATTACACGATTAAGATTGCGTTTTATTTGAGGTTTACATGTCAATAAATTCACGTTTGCATTAATCTGTTGTCCAAAAATACCCACAGGATTTATTGCCGGTTGATTATCAATTGTAAAACTGCGAGGCAATACTTCAACAACATCTTTTTCTGAGATATTGGTTGCTCGTGCTTCGTCTTTTATTTGTTCAATAATGCGCTCGGTAATTTCAAGTTCATCGGGCAATTGACGTTGTACTTCACGAGAAGAAGCCGACAAGGAACGTCCACCCATGCCTACATATACTCCTTTTATTTTGCGCGGAGATATGCTGCTGTGATTTTCCAGTGAACTTATAATGCGCGACACTCTGCTACTAACCTCCTCTACATTCTGAATACAACCATATCGCACACAATCTATTAATTTTTCTTCCTCAACGGCAAGCACTGTTAAAGCACCGGTTTCATCGGTTACCCCAACGGCTCCTTTAATTTTAGAGCTACCTATTTCAATAGCTACAATATATTTTTGTTCCATATCTTATTGATTTATTAATTACTATTTTTTACTCTCACCGTATCGGTTGTTTCATCGGCAATCATTGAACCAACATCAGGTGCTTCATTCTCGATCTCTTCATCATACTTTACTTTTGCTTCATTGAGCTTTTTAGATCGTTTTGTAGCCACAACCTGACCACTCCACTTAACGGCAATAGTATCATAATAATCCCAACCTTTTACAGGTAAAACCTCCTCATACATGCGACGAAGTCGTGCAAATTTATTTTCAATATTGGACAAATCTCCAAATTTTATGACATGACCACGAATGGCTGGAATTAAATATATGTCATAACGAGTATCTGTTTTTATCATTGTTATAAGAGAGGACCACATTGCATCGAATTTAATATATTCAATCAAAGGCAACAGAGAAACGGCAGTATTCACCGAGTCAAAACTACCAGATATAACAGGTACATCAAGGAAATAACGTGCATCAGCCGAAATGCGTTTACCCTCTCTGTTTACATAATAAGAAATATCCTTATCAAAGACTCTCGCAACAGGTCGCATAGGATTAACTGAGACTATTATTTTCCCACTATTTAATATGACGCATGACGCCGATTCTATTTTATCAATCGAGTTTAATTTCTGCTCTATACTATCTATATTTATTTCTCTAAGTAACATCCCTTGACAACGAAATGGCAAACTGTCTATTTCACGAGAAATCTCTGGTACCGTAACAAAATGATTTGTTGCCGTATCGGCAATATATATATCCATTCCGGTACACTTGTTACCCTTGAAAGCGTCTCCCACCCAAAAGAAAATGGCGACAAGATATGCGACAAGCAATAGAGTCGAAATACACCATATTATGGTTCTCAGTTTCATGCTAATATCTCATTATAAATTACATATTTCAGGCAAATAATTACATATATCACCTGCACCGGCAGTTAATAAAACATCCCACTCTCTATTTTTCAATGTAGTTACCAAATCCTCTTTTTTTATTAGGACCTTATCATTACATGTAATACCATCAAATATTATTTGAGACGAAACTCCCGAAATTGGCTCCTCGCGTGCAGGATATATATCCAATAGAATTACCTCATCAGCTAAGGAAAGAGCATCGGCAAATTCAGAGGCAAAATCTCGTGTTCGAGAATATAAATGAGGTTGGAATGCAACTGTCAAACGACGATTTTCATATAATGCTTTTACCGACGAAATACTTGCCTTCAATTCATCGGGATGGTGAGCATAATCATCAATCACTACATGCCCATTATCATCTTTTTTCCACACCTCAAATCGACGTTTCGGACCCATAAATGTACGCATCGCATAATGCATGTCATCAGGCTCCAATTCTCCAGTGAGATAACACGCAGCCATTGCAGCTATCGAATTTTCAATATTTATCTCTACCGGCACTCCTAATTCAAAATTTGGATATACTCCCTCAGGCGTAACCAAATCAAATGTTATAGCTCCATTCCCTCGACGAATGTTTGTAGCATGGAAATCACCACTATCACGAGAATATGTAAATGTTTTTACCCCCTCTTTAACTCGAGGCTTTAGTTTCAACCCTTCATGAATGAGTAAACATCCATCTTCACGTATCAATTCTGTAAAATGAGCAAAACTTTCAAGGTAGACCTCCTCTGTCCCATAAATATCGAGATGGTCAGCGTCAGTTGATGTGATAACAGCAATATAAGGAGTCAATTGATGAAATGAGCGGTCATATTCATCTGCCTCTATTACTGTATAAGGAGATGTTTCGCTCAACAATAAGTTACTATTATAATTACGCAAAATTCCACCAAGAAATGCATTACATCCTATAGACGAATTATGAAGTATGTGTGCAGCCATTGATGATGTTGTTGTCTTACCATGAGTTCCGGCAAAACACAATCCACGTGAGCCTCTTGTTATCATGCCCAATACAGCAGCTCGTTTCATCACTTCAAATCCGTTTTCTTTAAAGAATGTAAGTCCCGGATGCGAAGACGGAATAGCAGGAGTATAGACAACAAGTGTATCTTCAGGATTACGATAAATTTCGGGGATTGCCTTTACCGATTCATCATAAGTGATTTCAGCTCCTTCTTCTACAAGAGCATCGGTCAAAGCAGTACGAGTGCGGTCATACCCGCCAACATTACACCCACGAGACAAGAAATAACGTACAAGCGCAGCCATTCCAATCCCACCGGCACCAACAAAATATATATTTTTCTTTATTTCCATCAGTTATATTCTTATTTAAGAATGTTATATATTGTATCAACAATTTTTTCATCAGCATCACGCAATGCCATCCTCAAGACATTGGCCGACATGCGTGAACGTTTTTCCTCATCAGACAATAATAATGTAACCTCTTGTGCAAGTTTTTCCTTACATTCAGCGTCCAATATCATTACTGCCGCGTCTTTATCCACAAGAGCTTGTGCATTTTTACGTTGATGATCCTCTGCAACATTGGGCGATGGAACAAGAATTGCCGGCATCCCCAATAATTGCAACTCTGAGATTGTACTTGCTCCTGCTCTCGACACAACAACATCTGCAGCACGATAAGCTATTCCCATGTTAGAAATAAATGGCTGTGCTTTTACAGTTGGATAACCTTGTGCTTTTACACAACAC
>CAZCEB010000013.1:0-14716 GCA_964497305.1 uncultured Muribaculaceae bacterium
ATACCACTCTACGCTTTTTGCGTTTAATGCGCCAAATCGCTTCAGGAAACAGAATACGATAAAGTAGTGGTGGTTGTTCTATTAGCATTGTTTAGTTGTTACTCTTGTGGGAGAAATTGACCAAAATTCACACCTTCATTTTCCAGCTCAAGCATTAATTTTTCCGTTTCTCCACCTCCATGATTGTAGACTTGGAGCAATGACATGAAATAACCTCCGGCAATATATTTATCAATGCGTTGTAATGATTGATATTGCCATGGTTTGAGGCTTTGGAAATATCTTATGTATTGCGCATAACGGCGTATTTCACTTTCTAAAAGATTAAGCCCTTTTTCAGTAATAGATTCATCGTTTAGAGCTTGTCCGAGACGCAGATATATATCTCCGATAATTTCTCCTGTTTGAACTGAGTATGGAGTTGCTGCAGTAGGAAGTTTTGCAATCATTGTGTCAATAACAGCAAGAGATTTCTCATAACGTTCCTTTGCATATTTTGTAAGGTTATCTTTAATCTCTCCGTCATATTCTTCAGCCGAGATTTCAGCGTCAACGCCTTCATTATATAATTCAGTTGCAAGGTCAAGCATTGCACTTCGGTGAGTTGATACCATGCGACGAATTGTTTCATCAAGGTAAATATCATCGGGGCTTGTAACCTTGTCAATACCACCCCATCGGAACTTGTTCATCACATTGTCATACATTTTATCAGTATTGACAGGGATATTGTTGCCATTTCCGGTGATAACAGGGGTAATTTCATAGGCCAATCCTGAATTGCTCATATACTTAGATAATCCGAGATAATAATCATCGGGAACTGTCATAGCAAAGTAAACAGGACGATCCCATCCGTTTTTGACACTTGTTGCAAGAATATCAAGAGCGATGACTTTATTTAAAGACATTCCTCCATCGTTGGCTGTCGCTGCGTCATTCAACATGTCCACATCGATTGAATCAACAATTTCATCGGCTTTATATTCTGCAACACGTCCGGCTTTTATTGCTGCTTGTGCGTCAACAGGGATATACATGAGAGGATATTTGATTTCCGGCATGCCCCATTTGTTTTTAGATGAAGAAGGATCATATAATGCTTTCAATGAAGATAGCACTTCAACTGATTTCGTCGTATCGGGGTTTAGGAAATAGCTGAATTGTAGTCGGTCATGTCCATAATCGGTGGGTGTTGCAAGCATGTCTATTGCCGGCGCATCATATGTAGGATATTGAAGTTGGTTGGCATACCAATCGGTAGTCAAATAAGACATGTTAACCACGCGTACGTCGGTGCGGTATCCTTCTACTTCCTGTGCATACCATAGTGGGAATGTGTCATTATCTCCGTTTGTAAATATAACCGCATTTTCATCAACACTTGAGAGATAGTTCATTCCGAAATCGCGTGCTGCATATCGTCCTGAACGATCGTGGTCATCCCATGTTTGGGAAACCATTTGTAATGGAACAGCAATTCCCAATACACATGCCACTCCTGCTGCAATAGAAGATTCTTTGCTTTTCTTTGCAATAAAATCTTTAATGATAGAGTAAAGAGCAGCAACGCCAAATCCTATCCAAATCGCATAGGCGTAGAATGAACCGGCAAATGCATAATCTCGTTCACGAGGTTGTCCCGGTGTTTGGTTGAGGTATAATACGATTGCTATTCCTGTCATAAAGAAGAGGAAGAAAACAACCCAGAATTGCTCGATGCCACGTTTTGAAACAAATGCTTGCCAAAGCAGACCAATAATACCTAAAAGGAGTGGTAACATAAAGAAAACATTGTGCCCTTTATTACCTTTTCCAATGTCATCGGGCAATAATGATTGATCTCCAAGGCGCAGATTATCAATGAATGGAATACCTGAAATCCAATTACCATGATTTACTTCTCCATTTCCTTGAATGTCGTTTTGGCGACCTGCAAAGTTCCACATGAAATATCTCCAATACATGTGATTAAGTTGATAGTTCAAGAAAAATTGCAGATTTTGTCCCATCGTGGGTTTTATGCGACGATCCTTATATAATGGATTACCATCTTCATCGACATATAGAGTAGCTTCAATAAATTTTGTATTGGAGCTATTCATCCCGGTCCAATCTTTATAGGCTTGAACATGGGCAGGAGAAGAACTATACATGCGAGGGAATAGCATATTAAGTTCCGGAATCATTTTGTAATCGGTTTTATTTCCTGTTACAACGTAACGATCCGGCTCATTGGGCGATTGCTTCACTACTTTATTGTATATAGCCGCTCCTTCGTCGTTGATAGCATGTGGGCTATTGCTTGCATCAACTTTATACAAAATTGATGAATTGAATGTTTGACCATAGAATAGGGGACGTTCTCCATATTGTTCGCGGTTGAGATAAGAACTTAGGGCAAATACATTATCAGGTGAATTCTGATTCATAGGAGTATTTGCACTTGAGCGAATTAATAAGAGAGCGTAAGATGAATATCCAATGAATATTACGAAGATACTAATAACAGTAATAGATAAAATCCTGATGGGCAATCTTTTGCAAATTTTGAATAGGTAGATAAATAATCCCGCAATAATTAATACCGGAATTAAAAGGCTGTTGCCTATAAATGGAATACCTGAAACCAAGATGCTTAAAATAAACGATAGCTTAATGCGAGTTGTATTGTTTTGTTTATATAATTCATAAATTGACCAAATAAATGTAGACAAAACAATGAAAGTATATAGTAATACACCGGAATTGTATCCGAGACCAAATGTATTTACCGCTAACAACTCAAAGTATTGAGCAACTTCGATAAAGCCTGGAACAAGACCATATAGTATTAATCCTACAATAATGCATGAAACTCCAAGAGCAATTAAAGAGCCTTTGGCGTTGGTATTTTTGAATTTGCGATAATAAACGACAAGGACAATTGCCGGGATACACAACAAGTTGAGTAGGTGTACTGCGATTGAAATACCTATTACGTATGCTATTAAAATCAAATATCGGTCAGAGTGAGGTTGGTCGGCACGATTTTCCCATTTTAGAATGAGCCAAAACACAAGAGCAGTACAGAATGAAGAGAATGCATAAACTTCACCCTCAACTGCTGAATACCAAAATGTGTCGCTCCATGTAAACGCAAGGGCTCCTACAAGACCGGAACCGAATATAACGAGCATTTGAGTCAAGGAGAAATTGTTTTGTTCATCTTTGGCTATAAGTCGGCGCACTAAGTGTGTAATGGTCCAGAACAACAATAAAATAGTTCCTGCACTTAACAGAGCCGACATGGCGTTTACTGCCACTGCAACATTAGACGGATCGCTTCCTGCAAAGTTAACAAAGAAACGTGCAGCTAACATAAATATGGGGTTTCCCGGTGGGTGTCCAACTTCCAGTTTGTAACCCTGTGAGATAAACTCCGGACAATCCCAGAAACTTGCAGTTGGCTCAAGAGTGAGCATGTAGGTAATGGTTGCAATGATAAAACAAAGCCACCCGAGAGAGTTGTTGATTATATTATACTTTTTCATTCAATTATATGATAATATCGTTATATGTCAATAAATCAATCGACAAAGGTAGGAATTATATGCTTAACGAGCAATTCATAATTCATAATGATAATTAAATACCATTATATAAAACGTAAAAAAGACATATTTGATATTAAATATTACGCTTGAGCGTTTCTACATAGTCGTCAATGCGATGCAGTTGTTGAGGTATGTTGATGCGTTGCGGGCAATGAGAAATGCATTGACCACAGCCTATGCAATGATTGGCTTGACGCAATTTAGGGACACTTCGGTCATAACCCACAAGAAATGCTTTGCGTGCTTTGCGATAATCTTTATCTCCTTCATTTACAATAAAACCTTCATTGATACACTTGTTATAATGCCAGAATATTGCCGGAATGTCAATCCCATAGGGACATGGCATGCAATATTTACAATCGGTACATGGGATTGTGGGATATTGTATCATCAAATCGGCTGTTTCTCTAAGAAATTGTAATTCATCCTCGGTCAATGGCTTTAGTGGAGAGTATGAGCGGATATTGTCTTGTAGATGTTCCATGTAGGTCATGCCGCTTAGTACGGTCAGCACGTTTTCGTATGTGCCACAAAAACGAAACGACCATGACGCTACACTTTTCTCAGGCTCGCGTTGTTTCAATCGTGCAACTATGTGGTCAGGGACTTTTGCTAATCGTCCACCCAATAAAGGCTCCATAATCATTGCCGGAATGCCACGTTTTGTTAATTCGCCATATAAGTATTCGGCATTGGTATTGGCAGGATTTGTTTCTTTGGCATGTTGCCAATCAAGATAATTCATTTGAATCAAAACAAAGTCCCATTTGATTTTATCATTGAGCGAGAGCATGTAGTCAAAAACTTTTACGTCCCCATGATATGAGAAACCAAGATTGCGTATGTGTCCTTGTTTGCGCTCTTCTATTAGAAAATCAAGAATACCATTATCAAAGTATCGTTTCTTCAACAATCCCATTCCATCGCCACCGCCAATGGCATGAAGCAAGTAGTAGTCGATATAATCAACTTGCAAATCTTTAAATGATTTGTGATACATTTCAAGAGTTGCTTCACGAGAGTAGTTGTGCATGTTTGACAACTTTGTTGAAATGTAGAATTTATCTCGTGGATGGCGTTTTAAAGCTATTCCTGTGGATTTCTCAGACCATCCTTGCATATACACCGGAGATGTGTCAAATAGATTTACTCCATGTTTGATTGCGTAGTCAACGAGTTCATTTACTGCATCTTGATCTATTACATTGCCATCATCGGCTGGTTGAGGCAGTTTAGGCCATCGCATACATCCATATCCAAGAAGAGATACTTTGTCTCCTGTTGTGGGAGTGGTGCGATAGGTCATCCCCGTTGATGGAACAGTTTCTGAGGTCGATTCAGCTTGACGCGCTTTTTCGGTAGAGCATCCACACATTGCCGCTGCTGTAGCGGTAGTGCCTATTCCCATTATTTTAAGAAAGTCTCGACGATTAATATCTTTTTGTGCCATTTTTATTCTGTTTTTAATGGTTATATGGAGTGGTGTACTTTGTTCCCCTCGACATATATTGCGCTGAAAGGTCTTGCCGGACATAGATTTTCACATGCCCCGCAACCTATACAGCGTTCAATGTTAACGACAGGAATTTTGGGCGCATTGGGTTTGTCTTTTTGTTCAACCATCATTATTGCTCCTGTAGGACAATGACGAGCACAATTACCACATTTTACATCATCGGAAACAGCGATACAGTTATCTTTAATCCACACAGCATGACCTATTTGTATTGAAGATTTTTCCTCAACGGAGATGTGGGTAATGGCATTGCTAGGACACACATCGGCACATCGTGTACATTCAGGACGGCAATATCCACGTTCGTATGACATTTCAGGTTGCATGAGCGAGATCAAATCATCAGACGGTCTTAACACTTGATTAGGACATGCCGAAATACACAATTGACATGTTGTGCAATGTTGTGTTAAATGGTTATAGCTGATGGCACCTGCAGGCACAATGGGTGTTTGGCGAGATGGAATCTTTTTATCAGTTATGATTGCAAGACCTCCATCAACCTTGTTTTTGCGTCTTCGGCGGCGTCCTCTTTTAGCATCAACTAAAAATGTCGTGGCGATTATTGCGCTTAGGGATAGGAATGTGCGACGATTATCGTTTATGATGTTGTTTTTGTCGGTGTTTGTATCTGTTTTTGCAAAACGATAGCGATATTTCAAGGCTCCTTGCCGGCAATTGTTAATGCAGTCCATGCATGCAACGCAACGGCTATAGTCGATAGTGTGGTTTTTGCTATCGATACATGATGCTTTGCATTTACGAGAACACAATGAGCACCCATTACATTTGGTAGTGTCTATAACCGGTCGAAATATTGAATATTTTGAGAATAACCCCAATATAGTCCCTACCGGACATATTGTGTTGCAATATGTACGACCATTACGCCATGCAAGTATAATAAGAATAATAAATGAAATACTTGCAATAACGAGAGTGGATATACTTTTAATCCACACATCCACTCTGTAAAAGGCATAACTATTGGCTCTCTCTGCAAAATATGCCAAAAGGTTATTTCCCAATTGATATATTGGTGCGAATAAATTTGAGGCGATGCGCCCATAAGTGCTGTATGGTGCAATTATGGAGACTATAGCAGTAAATCCCCCAATCATTGCAATAAAAAATAGAATAAGAATGATGTATCGTAACCATTTTTTTTCATTATAATAGTTGAAACGTGCTTTTTTCTTGCGACGTTTCCCACTAAACCATGAGATTACATCTTGAAATACACCAAGAGGGCATATTATTGAACAGTATATGCGACCAAACAGGAGTGTTAATACAATTAATAAAGCTATGACCCCAATGTTTAGGGCTAATAATGCCGGCAAGAATTGAATCTCAGTCATCCACCCCATCCACGAGTGTATTGTTCCTGTAAAATCAAGGAACAGCATGGTTATGGCAATGAAAAATATAAGTGCAAGTGTTATTCTTATTTTTCGTAACATGTTGTAGGAATTTGTACTATGTGCAAAATTAATAAAATCCCATGAAAATAAGAAAGTGTTCTCACGTTTCCACGGAGAACACTTTTGCGTATATGAAAAAATCGGATTTAGAAGCTGAATTTATATGCGACACCTAAAATATTGATGTAACTTGTTTCCTCGGTAATATCTTTGAATTTGCCTGAATTTGCTCCAAAATTAAGGTCTTTATTAAATTCATAGTCAAATCGATAGTATATATCCAAACTGCTACGACGATTAATACGGTATTCAACACCTATTGCAGTTCTGATATTCTCAATATACTCATTCCCTGCATGTTTTTTCTTTACTTGAACAATATTCTGTACGCCATCAGTTACTACCGCTTCTTCAGTAATTGTATATGCACTTGGCGAATTTAAAGTATTGATAACCTCAACAGAAATATAGGGAGTTAATGGAATATGGCGGAATGCATATTCTGCTTTTAATCGACTTTTTAGTACCCATTTCGGATTGGCTTTTTCCCCTTCATCGTAAAGCTTGTTGCCATTATGTCTTCTGTCATAGGTTGTTACTTGTCCTAATTCACGAAGACTAAATCTCCAATTATAATAAGTTTTATAATAGAGAGTAAACCCGAATGCTCCACGATGACGAGATTCCCAATATCTTTCATAATTTGTCTTGGCTTTTCCATCATGATTTATAAGGATGTAGGTGTATTTTGCTTGTAATTTGAGCCAATCAAGAGCGATGTATTCACCTCCTAATTCCGAATACATGCGGTCAAATGTTCCCAAGTCATCTTTAATACGAAATTCTTCATTCCACTCTAAATTGAACTTGCGAGAGAGTTTTTTTGAGATAGTCCACCCGGCGCGGAATTGGAAATCATTTTCGGTAGTCTTATAGATTGGAATTTCGTCTTGAGCAAGCAACGGAGTTGATGCAAAAGCACAAATTAGGGATAATATTAAAAATCGGAATTTATTCATGGGTGTTATAATTCTGGTTTTAATTTAGTGATATTGTTTAAAGCTGTATTTGATGATTCTGCACTTCCGGGATAGTAAACTCTGATGAATGCTACATCGCGAAGGAAATCAATGTGTCCGATTTCGATTTTTTGTATTTCAAGACCGGTGCGCTGTTTCAGGTCGGCCATCAGTTCGTCATGTTTCTCGGGTGTAATAAGTTCAATGCGGTCATATAAGATGAGTTTTGAACTTGTACTTGAAAGGAATTTTTGAAATTCAAAAAATCCTATGATTAAAAGGATGAGTAGATTGGTCGCTCCAAGCACAGCATAGGAAACACTCAATGACAAACCATTGATAACAGAAATGGCAATTACCATAAACAAGTAGGTCATCTCTTTAATTGGAACGGTTTCTGTTCGGTAGCGTATTACTCCGAAGATTGCCAATAAACCAAGTGTTAGACCTATTTGTAACTTGATGCTTTCCAAAAGGAATAGCAAAAGGAACATTCCGGCAGAGAAGAAGATAAGAGATTTGTAATATTCACGATTTCGATTTTTGCGATAATAGCAAAAATGTATCATTATAAAGCACACAAGCATGTGGAAGCTAAAACGCAACAACAAATGCCACATTTCTTCGGCATTCCATAGTTGTGCGCCGAAAAGACTTGTTACTGTGTCGCCTGCATAACCAAATTCATCGGCGATAGAAGGGTCAAATTCAGGTAGTTGTATCATAATTATATTGAGCTATTTTTTTGAGTAATATGATTTTCTTTTTAAAACGATTGGATTTTGCGTCGGGATTGGTTAATGCCGTCCCTACACAATATTTGCTGATTTTGAATGGCATTATGCGCAAGTCTCGCAAGATTTGTCTCATTGTTGATACATATCGTCCATCTTGTTTCAATTCAATGATTATTATATCATTAAGATTTCCATCATTGTTGTGAATAAAGTTGTGAAAATTGACATTCAAGTCAATAGTGATGCGCTCTGTTTTCTCTTTGTTTACAAGAGTTATGCGAGAAAATTCGGTAGTTAATGATGGTCTTAAATTAGAAAAGGCATATTTAGTGTTCTTTTCTATAAATTTTACTGCTTCGGAATTTTCTTTTATCAAGGTCGTATCGGTATCAGGGACGGAAATGCGTATTTTTTTTGTGCGCCCTCGATTGTTTTTATTTTTTATTTCGAGGAAAGAGATTTCCGATTCAATATATGTGCGACTTCTAACCTTTTGGCGACAAAGTTTGCGGTTATGATGCATTGTGTACATTTCGAGACCGAGAGTGTCATAGTAAATAGTTGAATAGCTATTAAGTACTCCGGTGGTATATTGTACCATGTACTCCATTTTGGTGGCACGTTTTAATATCTGAGCTAACGCACAACGCGGAGCAACAAATTTTGTGTCAGTGCGATTCATGAGCTTGACCGATTTCATTTCGTCAAGACTTATGTGAGGCATCTGATCCCAAATTTTTGCTTCTGAATTGTTGTAAGCCACCATTTGCCCCTGTTATTTATCCGAAAACTTGTAATTATATTCTTTTATTGAATACAATTTACCATTTGGAAGATAATTATATTGTTTTTTCTTAGTTCCATCGGGATTGTATTCATATTTTCTGACTCTCACCGGTTTGTTTCGGTCGTTATAGACAATCTCTTTTTCCACAAGACCATTATCTCCATAAGTAGTTACAACGCGCTCACGTTGTCCATAGGAAGCATATTCAATCTCTTCTATTTTTCGACCTTGTTCGTCATAAACGGTTAAGTGGTCCATCCAACGGTTTTTACCTTTAGAATCGGTATTCCACTCAGTAACAGTTAGATTTTTGCGCTTTGCTCGTTTGCTTAATGTTTCAGGACTCACTTCTTGAGCCATTGCGACAGTTGCGCACATAAACGCAATTAAGCAAAGTAGTAACTTATTTCTCATTGCTATTTAAGGTTAATTATTCATACAAAAATAAAGAATTAATTTTAAAAAAGTAGCCAGTCTCGGATAACCAGGGTTTTTTATCGCCTTATAATCTATATAAAAGAGAATTTAGGGTTTATTAACTCTTAATCCCTGATTTATGATGTCTTGAGTTTAATCTCTGATTAAAATATGACAATATGAGCAAGATGATAAAATAGGAGCAAGTTAAAATCCACAGCATAATGTAAGGTTTTGAATTTTGTTCAAGAGTTGCACCTGTTGAATTAATTCTGATGAAACCTTCTATGCCCCATGTTGCCGGAATACAATTGCCTAACCATTGCCACAAGTCGTTCATGGCATATCGAGGCCATGTGAGTCCCGAAAGAAACAAGAAAAAGACTGATGTGAAAACTATCACCAACATTGAAGATTCTCTTTCTGAAATAAATTGTTGGAGTATCATTCCTAAAAAGATTGAAGAGAGAAGAAGGGGAGTGATAAATAATAAATAGTCAATAGTGTTGCCAACATGAGGTAAATCAAAAAATATAGGGACAAAATATAATATATATATTACCAATGGTATATATATTGTAAAATAGCATAATGCTTTGCCCATGATTGTCGCACATGTTGGTGCTTTAATTGCAAGTGGGTCTATGCCATTGTTTTTCATGCGACGTTCGGCAGAACCTCCGCCAAGCATTGTAATTCCTAAAATTAAACTTTGTTGAATGATGAGAATTAATATTCCCGGAATTACAAATGAGGCAAACCCTTGAGTCTTGTCTCCGAGTATTACGGATGCATTTTCAATAGGTTGATTGTTGTCGTTGTAAAGTTCTTGTCTTATTTTTGAGCCTGTTGCAAGTGATAAGTCGGTCATGGCTGTTAAGAAACTGCGATAACGCATTAATAGGCTCATGTCGGAATAAAATATTACAGATGCTTGTTCTCCTCTCCCAATTTTAGTGTCATAGTCATTAGGAATTACTAATATTCCAAAACAAGCCTTTTGGGCATGCCACATGCGAGCTTCATTGAGCGATGAAGCATAACCGATGATTTTTATTGCTTCGGTTGCATCGGCCATGCGTGTGAATTCGCGACTTGTCGCTGTGCGGCTGTTGTCAACGACTGCAACAGGAATATCTCTGACGATTTCGGGATTATAAATGAGCGTATAAACAAGAGGGTATACTGTGGGTAGGAGAAAAAAGAAAATCAAAACTCCCGCATCGGAAAACACAAGACGAAACTCTCTGCGCCAAATGAGGTAGAGGGTTACACACCATTTTGTTATGTTACAAATAAGACGTCTCATGTCAGGGGATATAAATGGGATGGAATAATGCTTTTTTTAACCGATGGATTAGCAAGAGTGATACTAAAGGAAAAATAATGAGTGCGATAAAATAGTATCGGGAGTAATATAATGATAATCCATTAAGTGCTTGGTCTACGTATATCAAAAATAGTATCTCAATGGAATAATATAGCTAAAAATTCCTATTGAACTATACATGCTTTCTACCGGGAATGAGAATCCGGTAATTGAAAATGATAATATCCCAATGAGTGATGTAATGCTTACTGCTAACCTTAAATTGGGTATTACACAACATATAAACGTAGCAAATGATTGTGTCGCAATAACAAGAAGTATCATTGCTGATATCATTATTAGTGCATTGCAATGTAAAGGGAAATTATTATATCCATAAAGGAGTGATTGACAGAAGATGCCAATGATTGAGAATATTGTTGTTTGGGGTAATAGTTTACCTGTTAATGCAATAAAAACTGAGCCTTTGGCGGTTTTGAGCCATCTAATCGAACTGCCGTTTTTTATTTCTGAGCATATTGAAAATGAAGTAACGAGTAAAACCATGAGGGCAATAACTCCCGGGATGAAAGAATTACTCAGATATATAGAATAATTAGTCCATGGATTGTGAATAGGGTGGTCCTGGACTACGATAGGCTGTAATAATGTCTCTACTTGTTGAGGATTTATTCCTTCTGCTACAAGTGTAGAAAGAACAATATTCCCCGATGTGGAAACAGCAATTGTTTTAAATCCTTTAAAGGCAAGTGTTCCGGGAATGAAGTAGGCAAGGTTGGAGTAATAAGATATTGTAGGGATGCGATTACTTATTGTTTCTTTCTCGAAATTTTCCGGGATAAGAAAAAATCCGAATATTTCTCCTCTATTAATCCTGTCCATTGCATTGCTAAAATCGTTAGCTTGTGTTGTAATATCAATCGTTTCCATTGCCGATAAAGAACGAGTAATCTTGCGTGACATAGCTGAGTTGTCAAGGTCGATAATTGCGGTTGGTACTTTAAGAGGAAGACCGGAGTTAAGTAGGTTTAGAAAAAATAGAGACATCACGATGGGGATAATCACCATCGTAAATAGGTAAATGCGCCTGCCGGTTAGCAGATGCATTTCCCGTTTTGCAGTCTCTATTATTCCTAATGCCATAATTACTTTTCTTTATTTTGATATATTATTGTCATTCCGGGGCGAAGATTGTTGATTTGAGTTGTTGGACGAGCTTTGATTTGAAATGTGCGACTATCCCAATCTCCTGTTGCCTTTGTGGCTCTCCACACTGCATAAGTGCCCATGTCTTTGGAATAATAAACTATTGCCGATGTGGTTTTTTCTCCCAATGCCGGTATCATTATTGTTATTTCTTGTCCTATCGGTAGAGATTTTAAAAGTTCTTCTCTCACATTAAATGTAAACCATATATCATGAAGCTTTAAAACGCTCATAATAGGAGCTCCAAGAGCAACAAGTTCTCCTTCATTGGGGTATATTTCGTCAATCTCTCCATCACAAGGAGCTGTCAAGTATTGATCTTCAAGAATAGCCTCAACTTCTTTGATTCCTCCTTTTGCAGCAGTAACCATTGCCGCTGCGCTTGTTTTATCTTCTTGTTGTGCACCATCAATTGCAAGTTGATATTGACTTTTAGCTGCTTTTTCTGTAGCATCGGCAGCTTGATAGGCGGCGAGTGCTTCGTCTCGCTTCTGTTCCGAAATAACATCTTGACGGAATAGGGCTTCCATGCGATTAGAGGTTTTCTGTGCTATCTCTTTTGCGGCAATTGCTTGTTGCCACATTTCATAGGCTGATTGTATTATTTGGGGACGAACACCTGTATCGACTTTGCGATTTTGGGCATAGGCGGCAGTCTCAAATGCTTCAGCCTGCATGAGTTTTGCTTCAATGAGAGATGAGTGAATGTGGACAAGAGTGTCTCCTTTCTTTACATGATCCCCTTCGTGAACATAAAATTTTGTGATGCGTCCGGGTAGTTTTCCGGAAACTCTCACAGCGGTGGCATCGGCTTCTCCCTCGATAATTTCAGGTGGTGGAGTCAAAAATAAGAAACCTATAATAGCGAGGAGTGCCACACCGGCAAGTATGCCACACAGAGCAATCATTAATCCTTTTTCCTCTTTTTTCATAGCTTATATATTAATTATCTATTAACGTTCCTAATGTTTTAGATAAATACACATTACAGAGGTAAACATCTATTTGTGCATCGATGTTTTCTGAATTGGCTTTTAGCCAGGCTGTCTGAGCTTCCATAACATTGTCAATGGATAAAACGCCCTCATTGAAGCCTATTTGTGCCATGCGCAGATTTTCTTTGGCATTGGCAAGATTTTTTGTTGTCATGTGATAGGTCTTTATAGCTTCTCGTACTTTGTATGAGGCTTGATTTACTTGTAATTCTATTTTTTCTTGAGCGTCCATCAGAGATAGCCGACTGATTGTAACATTGGTTTTTGCTGCTTGATATTTATTATAGTTACCTCCCCAATGCCAAATGGGGATTGTGAGAGTTGCTCCGATAGAGAAAGCACCGGCAAATTTATTTTGAAATCCGTTGTACATATTCGGATTAGTGAACATGTAAGAACCAATGACGGCGAGATTGGGCATCATGGAAGATTGTGCTATGCGTTGTTTCTGTTCATATATTTTCACTCCGAGTTTCAGAGCTTTTATATCGTTGCGTTGAGCAAAAACATCAGCCATGTTATACTCGTTGGCAATGGGAGTATTTGAGATAGGAGGTGTTAAATTTTCATCGTCAAGTAGCATTGGGGAGTCTATAGGAAGGCCGCATATTTGTGCCAATGCCATACGGGATAAGGATAGCCCATTCTCAACTTTGGTTAAATCGACCTGTGCTTCGTTTAATTTTACGCCTACACTTAGCACATCGTTTTTTGTGGCGACACCTTCTTGATGCATCAAATTTACGTTACGAAACAAAGTATCAAGCAGATTAACATAGCTTGTAGCTAATTTGTGTTTAGCTTTCAATGAAACTACTTGCCAATAGGCAGCATCAACGGCATAAATAATGTTTTCTGTTTCTATATTGCGTGATGTTTTGGCAAGCGCCTCGGCAAAGTGGGCAAGCCTGTTCATCGCGATTATCTTACCACCCATGAATAAGGGTTGGGTAATTGTCAAAGCACCGAAAAATATGTTATGAGTGTCAAATGTCATTGATTCTTTGGGAATCAATGCTACTGTAGATGGAATATATTGTCCGTCGGGAGATTTTATCGGTTCACCGGTTGTCGGGTTGGAAACGAGATTGAATTCATATTTCCCGGTCTCAACGTTGAATGTTTTTGTGGGTAATAGCTGGTCGCTACCAAAAATAGAAATATCCTTTTGATTATATAAATATCCTCCGGAGAAGTCTATTGCAGGGAGATAGGCCGATAATGCTGCTTTTCTCTCATAATGGGCTCCTTTAATATGTTCTGATTGTATGCGTAATTGCTTATTATTGGCAAGCGCCAATGAACGACATGAGTCGAGAGATATAACTTGTGCCGATGTGGAAACGGCAAATGAAATGAGTGTTAGTATAAATGTGTGTATCCTCATAATAGATTATAGCTATGTTAAAGCTATAACACATAATGAGGTCTAAAGGTTGAAATAAATAAAGAAATGAAAAATAGAAGAGGAGAAAGGAGAGTGGAAAATTGAAAGTTGAAAGTTGAAAAAACAGCTCTCAACTTTCAATTCTCAATTTCTCAGTTGCCCGAAGGGCTATATTTGAATAGCCGGTGGTAAGCGAAGCGCCACCACCGGATGCGAGCCACAGGCAATAAGCGTCGGAAAGACGCTACTATACCAATAAAAGCCCGCAAGAATATCAACCAAATAGCGTGTTTCCCACG
>CAZCEB010000014.1:0-14648 GCA_964497305.1 uncultured Muribaculaceae bacterium
AGCCTCATTAAAGCTGTAAAAAACAGTCCTAATATAGATATCTACGAAGACCATTTCGCAATTGAAATCATCACTCAACATCATCTTGGTAAAATCGTAACACGACGCACACAAGACATCACCTGTTATGGAGCTTATGTCCTAAAGCCCAATGGCAAAGTCGATACTTTTCTTGCCCGCGTTACATTAATGGCTACAGGTGGAGTGGGGGCTGTATATAAAACCACCACCAATCCCCTCATTGCCACAGGCGATGGCATCGCAATGGTCTATCGAGCAAAAGGCACCGTGCAAGATATGGAATTTGTTCAATTCCATCCCACAGCGCTATATCACCCCGGAGACCGCCCATCATTCCTCATCACTGAGGCCATGCGTGGTTATGGAGCTGTACTCCGTAATCTCAAAGGAGAAGAATTTATGCATCGCTACGACTCCCGCCTATCGCTTGCACCACGCGATATCGTGGCTCGCGCTATCGACAGCGAAATGAAACTATTGGGAGACGATCATGTATATCTCGATGTTACCCACAAAGACCCTGAAGAGACCAAGAAACATTTTCCCAATATATACCAAAAATGCTTGTCTCTCGGAATTGATATTACAAAAGACTATATCCCTGTAGCTCCTGCGGCTCACTATTTGTGTGGCGGTATAAAGGTCGATGAAAATGGAGAATCTTCAATCAAACGACTCTATGCCGTAGGAGAGTGTTCATGCACAGGTCTTCATGGAGGAAACCGTTTGGCATCAAATTCACTCATTGAAGCAGTCGTATATGCCGACGCAGCAGCCAAACACTCAATGGAACACATAAACCATTACTCATTCCGAAACGACATCCCGGAATGGAACGACGAAGGTACCCGATTGCCCGAAGAAATGGTACTGATTACACAAAGCATCAAAGAAGTGAACCAAATAATGAGTACCTATGTTGGTATTGTGCGCAGTAATTTGCGCCTTGACCGCGCATGGAACCGATTGGATATCCTTTATGAAGAAACCGAGAGATTGTTCAAACGCTCAAAAGCGTCTCGCGAAATATGCGAATTGCGCAACATCATAAACGTAGGATATCTCATCATGCGTCAAGCCAAAGAGCGCAAAGAGTCTCGCGGATTACATTACACAATAGACTATCTTCCTAAAAATAACGTTTAATATAATTTTTTTTGAATGCGACAAGTGCTCATGTTTTTTATGTTTACCATTTTTTATGCCATGCCTGCTATGGCACAAAACGAGTATGCCGAAAACATGGCACCGGTAGCGGGATCAGGACAACAACGAGCCTATAAAGGTAAATACCATTTTGTTACAGAAGAAGGCGATTCATGCTTGATGATTGTAATGAACAACATTACCGTCTATCCCCCTCTAAAATTCAAAAACAAAAAACAAGAAAAATTTTATTGGCGCACCGTCAGAGATGTCAAGAAAACTCTTCCTTATGCTAAACTCATTTGCGAGACTCTTATCGAAACATATGAGTATATCGAAACATTTCCCACTCAAGAAGAAAAAGAAAAACACCTCAAAGAGATGGAAGGAGCAGTATTTGAGCAATATAAGCCAGTGCTTAAAAAATTCACCAAATCACAAGCTAAAATGCTCATTAAGCTCATTAAGCGAGAGACCAACCAATCGAGCTACAACATTCTCAAAGCCTTTTTAGGCTCGTTTAGAGCCACTTTTTGGCAAGGGTTTGGAAGATTATTCGGAGTTAACCTTAAAAGCGATTACAACCCGTCTAAAAACGAAGAAGACGCCATCATCGAGCGCGTCTGCACCTACGTCGAACAAGGCATCCTATAACAGAAACACAAATTAACACATTGTTTAGTTTTATTA
This sequence comes from uncultured Muribaculaceae bacterium, assembly GCA_964497305.1. Classification (GTDB taxonomy): domain Bacteria; phylum Bacteroidota; class Bacteroidia; order Bacteroidales; family Muribaculaceae; genus RGIG4079. The sequence goes on from CAZCEB010000014.1 coordinate 1,858, forward strand.
ACAAATGGGGGGGTAATTTACTCCATTCAATGTAACTTTGTGGCAATTTTTTATTGCTACGGCAAATAGGTTTCCTCACATTATATAAATTGTTTATTATTCACTAATTTTTTTATAATGAAACACTTCTACAAATTTTCTCGCATGATTGCTGCGACAGCCGTAATCATGCTCAGCGCTATCGCTGCAAATGCAGCTGTTGAGGCTGAAGGACTCTGGTGGGAGCTTGACTCCGCCAAACTTAAAGCTACAATCGTGGCTAAACCCGATGGAACTAAATACTCAGGCGACATCGTTATCCCTGCATCGGTAACTATCGACACTACAACTTGGGCATTATCAACAACTGCATGTTCCGAATTTAACAACTGCCCCGACTTGACATCAATCGTGTTCAATGGAGACCTTCGTGTCAATAACTTGAAATACAACCCACGCCTAAAGAAAATAGAATGGGCTTTGCAGTCTTCTTCTTATGCACAGCTCGCAATAAATCAAGGATTTTACGGTTGTGATTCATTGGAGACATTTATCTTCCCTCAAATAATAGGACGTCGGGCAACCACTAAATTTACTTTGGGAACAACTTTTCAAGACACGAGAAACCTAAAGACGGTAAAATTGCCTACCAACCCGACAATCATCAGCGATGAAGCATTCTATTACTGCAGTAGCCTTTCTTTAATCAATCTTGAAAATGTTACTGCAATTGGCAAACGAGCATTTAGCTTTACTGCCCTTGAATCTATCGACTTATCAAACGCTCCATTGCTTGGGAATTCTGCATTCGATTCAAATCATAATCTTACAAATATTATATTTCCCGACTCAGTGCCTCTTGGATACAATTTTTATGACACAGAGCAAGGATATAACGCAAATAGCGTTTTTGCCAATTGCAATAAATTGGAATCTGTTAAATTACCACAAGGCATGACAGAAATCCCTAATATCTTTTTCTTTGGATGTAGCAAACTTTCAAACGTCGAGTTTTCTGACTCTATAAAAATCATCAGAAACGGAGCATTTGCCAATTGTTTCTTATTCAATAAACCTCAATTCAAGGAAGGATTGGAAATAATAGAAGAGAGAGCATTTGTAAGCGGAATAAGCGATTTGATTATACCTTCTACACTAAAACAGATTGGGGACAGAAATTTAAATCCAGTGATTCTTAAAAGTGTTACCATTGCCGATGGGAATAATCATTTTATGATTAAAAACAACACGCTTTACAGCAAGGACAATAAAAAAATCTACTGTGCTATTTATGGCTCAAGTGAGTTTGATAAATATCCCGGTAATACAGATTTAAGTGATGATTTGGTAGAAGAAATATGCACTTCCGCATATTATCATTTACCCATCACAAGCTACAATTTCCCTGCTCTGAAAAAAGTTGGACAATCGGCTTTTGAGTACACTAACCTTACTTCTGTAATAATAAAAAAAGATGTTGAATACGGCAATTATGCTTTCGCTTATTGTAAAAAGCTAACCAATGCTACCATTGAGGACGGAGTAACAAAACTTTCCTCTTATTTATTCCAAAACTCAGGACTAACCGCAGTACCACAATTACCTCAATCATTGAACGAGATTGGCTCGGGTTGCTTCGCTTATTGTAAGATTACAGATGCAACAATAAAGAAAGGAATAACTTATGGGAGTAGTGTTTTTAGAAACAATCCTATCTCAAAAGTTACCATTGAAGATGGTGTAACATCTCTAAGCAATAGTTTATTCGCTTATTGTGAATCTCTAAAAACGGCACCTGTACTTCCTCGCAGTTTGGTAAAAGTTAACGAAGGTGTTTTCAAAGGCTGTAAATTCACTGACGTTACACTCCCTTGTAATTTAACCTATTTTGCAAACAATTTCTTGCCCGATACAGTAAACCACATTGTGTGTGCAAACCCCATTCCTCCTATTGTGCAATATAATGAATGGGATGAAACATACGACGCATATCTTCCCAACACTACTCTTGAGGTGCCTCTTGAAAGCGTCGATGACTATAAAAACCATCCATTCTGGGGACGTTGCAAAGAAATTATTGGCAGCGCGGCTTTGTCAGAAGAGCAACCAAACAGATCTCTCCCTCACGGAATATATTATGCTGTAAAGGGTGGTAACATTTGCTACACCCAAGATGGAGAAACATTTGACACCGGCATTGCGTCGGGAGCACACCCATTCAACATGCAATACTACAACAATGGTATTTATGTTTCCGATGCCGGGGAAAGCCATTATTACAGTACTGAAGACATCAGCGACGGTGAACTTTTCATCGTTGAAAGTTTCGATAACTCATTCCTTAAAACAAAAATGGGTACAAACGGAGGTCATCAATACGACCCATACACTTGCTGGATCGATACAATAACAGGAACTCTTTACTCTTGTGGTCGCAACAATCCTGTTTATCGCATCGACCTCAACAATCACAATTGGTATCCTTATAACTATAATTACCTTCTTGATGGTTGGCAATATTTACCATACTACAATAAATGTCTTGCCTACGCAGCCATTCCACGAGGAATACAAAAGGATAGCAACGGAGTTTACTGGATGCCTTTCTACTTCAGCGGTTATTGCATTATACGTTTCAAAGATAGCGATATTTATAGAACATCAAACGAAGCTATGAATGCCCCGATGCCTTACAATATCATAGCCAGTGGATCAAAATTAACAGCAATGTATCTTGACGAAAAGAACGGATATCTTTATGCTTTCAGTTCTTTATCTTCAGCACATGGCTTGTATCGCATTGCTCTCGCCAATGTTGAAAGCGCAAAAGCGAATATGTCAAATTGGGAACTTATCGACAATTCATTGGCTTCTCCCGAAAATAATACAGCTGAAGAAGGAGTTTACGTCCGTCAAATTTCCGGAGACGGAGATTATATCTACTGGAGCTACATTGCCGATGAGACATCAGGAAACAAGAGCGGTATCAAGCGTGTAAACGCTACAGGAACTCCGACAGTGGAATATGTCGTTGAAGATGTTGAGGCTTACGGATTTGCAATCGTTCCAAAAACAAATATTTCAGGCATTGAATATATTGAATGTGTTGCAAGCAACAACATCGTTTCTATTGCAGGAAACAGCATCACAGTTCACACGGATGCCCAAATAAGCATCTACAATATCAATGGCGCTATGCAATCATTTAATGAATTGTCAGCCGGAGATCAATTGACACTAAACCTCAATAGCGGTGTTTATATTGTCAAAGCTATCACAACCGATGGCTCTAATGCGCAATTTGAAAAAATCGCAATCAAATAACATTCAAGCGATTTTCCAAGCACAAGCGAGTCGAGAAAATTCTCGACTCGCTTTTTTATTAGTGATTTTAAGTTGAGACTCTCAGCTATAATATCATTCGCCCATGGTGATTTGACGACAAAAAGTTGTTGCCATAGGCATCTGATGGTATAGCCCCGTATGCAGTGGGGTACATTGAATAATACAACAGTGTCTTTAGATATTGGATATTTTGTGCCAACATGTATATAACGTCTATTTTTTTGCAGAAAATAAAAAAACGTTCTATATTTGCACCATCTATCGTCGAATTATGTGAGATTTATCACATTTTTATTCGATAAAAAGTAAGATTGTATTATGAATATAGCTCGAGACATCATTAAACAATTAGAACTATGGAAAGATAAGAAAGACCGAAAACCTCTTATCTTACAGGGAGCACGACAAATTGGGAAAACAACTACTATCAGAATGTTTGGAATTTCCCATTATGAATATATTGCTGAATTTAATTTCGATAAAACAATTGAGCTCAAAAACATCTTCACAAAAACAAAAGATGTAACTCGCATACTCGACGAATTATCGCTATTTTCTAAATCTCCAATTATTCCGGAAAAAACATTAATCTTTTTCGATGAAATACAAGAGTGTGAAGAAGCTCTTAATTCTCTAAAATATTTCGAAGAAGATGCTCCGCAATTTCATATTATAGCAGCCGGCTCTTTACTGGGTGTAGCTCTACGCAAAAGCGGAAAAACCTTTCCCGTAGGAAAAGTAAATTTCTTACAAATGTTTCCTTTGACATTCAAAGAATACCTACGTAGTGCCGATAATCAACTCTTTCAATATGCTGAAAATATTTCAGGAATTACACAAATTCCCGAAATTATAAACAATAGAATGATTGAACATTTCCGCCGATTCCAAGTTTGTGGCGGATTGCCATATATCACAAGTGCGATGCTCAAAAATGAGGGAATGGAATCTATCGAAGAAAAACTGCAAGAAATGCTAAATTCTTATTCTAATGATTTTAGCAAACATGTCGAACAAAAAGATATCACTCGCATTCATGAAATATGGAATTCTTTACCTTCTCAACTTTCTCGCAAAAACAAAAAATTTATATTCAGAGTTGTTAGAGAAGGGGCAAGAGCTCGCGAGTATGACGCTGCTTTACAATGGCTCATTCTTGCCGGTATGATTTACAAGATTACCGTAACCGAAAAACCAATGTTACCTATGGCATTCTATGAGGATACTACATGTTTCAAAGCATATATGCTTGATGTAGGTCTCCTTAGAAAACTTTCCCGACTACCTGCTGAGGTGATACTATCCCCTAATCCTATGTTTTCTGAATTTAAAGGTGCAATAGCAGAAAATATAGTTTTAACATCTCTGCTTGCACAAGGATTTGATATTCATCATTATTGGACTCTACAAGGGAATAAAGCAGAAGTAGATTTCTTAGTTGCTGATGGTTTAAGAATTTTGCCTATTGAAGTAAAATCAGATGTAAGAATTAGTGGTAAAAGCTTTGCCGAATATGACAAAAAATACAATCCCGAATTACGAATTCGGTTCTCTTTAAAAAATCTCAAAAAAGATGGCAATCTACTAAATATCCCTTTGTATCTTGCTGACTGGACAAAACAAATTATCTCTAATATATAGACACCAAAAGCTCCCTTGAAAGGAGCTTTTGTATTTTTGGAATAGGTGATTATACTGTGAGGATTTCTTTTTCTTTGGCGGCAAAAAGTTCGTCGATTTTTTTCAAATACTTGTCATGAAGTTTTTGAACTTTTTCTTCACCATCTTTTTGCACATCCTCAGGCATACCGTTTTTAACGGCTTTTTTCAACCCTTCGATTGCATCACGACGAGCATTGCGCACTGAAACCTTAGCATTCTCAGCTTCACCTTTACATTGCTTTACAAGAGCTTTACGGCGATCCTCTGTCAATGGTGGAATTGTCAAACGAATGATTTCACCATTATTTTCCGGAGTGATACCAAGTTCTGAATTGATGATTGCCTTTTCGATTTCCTTAAACATTGCCTTTTCCCACGGAGTAATTGCTATGGTGCGAGCATCGGGAACTGACACGTTTGCAACATTTGAAATGGGCACAGCACTACCATAATATTCTACGCGTATTCCTTCAAGAATTTTGGCATTTGCTTTACCGGCACGAATGCGTGCAAGAGTTTCATCAAGATAATCAACTGCCAATTCCATCTTCTCCTCAGCAGGATTCAAATAATCTTTTAATTCGCTCATATATATTCTTCTTTTTAGTTGTTAATTCTATTAATAAACAAGAGTCCCTATTGGAGCATCTTCAAGAAGCACTTTGCGCAAGTTCCCAACAACATCCATATTGAAAACAATAATAGGCAGATTATTCTCTTTACACAATGCTGTAGCTGTCAAATCCATTACTTTCAGACCTCGTGTATAAACTTCGTCATAGGTAATTTTATCAAATTTTGTTGCCGATGGATCTTTTTCGGGATCGGCAGTATAGATACCATCAACACGTGTACCTTTCAACATCACATCAGCTTCTACCTCTATGCCTCGCAATGCCGAGCCTGTATCGGTTGTAAAGAATGGATTTCCTGTACCTCCGGCAAGAATTGAAACGGCTCCCGATTTCAATGCCTCGATAGCTTTCCATTTGCTATAATGTTCGCCTATGGGGAACATGTTTATTGCAGTAAACACCTTTGCCGGTTGCCCAACAGCCTCCAATGCCGAACTCAATGCAAGTGAATTGATAACCGTTGCCAACATTCCCATTTGGTCTCCTTTCACGCGGTCAAAACCTTTTGACGCACCTGATAGTCCGCGGAAAATATTTCCTCCACCTATCACGATGGCAACCTCAATGCCCGATTGCGCAATTTCTTTAATCTGCTCGGCATATTCACCAAGACGCTTTGTATCTATTCCATATCCCTGCTCTCCCATCAGAGATTCACCACTCAGTTTGAGCAAAACGCGTTTATATTTTGTTTCCATAAGAGTAACTAAGTTTTTATAAAAGACAAATATAACTTCTTTAAACGACTACACCAAAATTTAAAGAACGAAATAATTCCCAAAGTAAAAATTTATGTGAGAATTGTCTAAAATAATAGGTTATTATCAAGATATTTTCTATCTTAGCTCCACTAATAAAAAACAAAAATATATGGCTACAAATCATAGATATTGCGTTATCATGTGCGGAGGTATTGGCAGCCGTTTTTGGCCTTATAGTCGCACTGACCGCCCAAAACAGTTTATTGATTTCTTTGGTACCGGACGCTCTCTCCTACAAATGAGCTACGACCGCATCCTGCCGGTAGTCCCCAAAGAGAATATTGTCATTGTTACCAATGCACAATATGCTCCTCTTGTAAAAGAGCAACTACCTGATTTAAAAGACGACCAAATTTTGCTTGAACCGGCTCGTCGCAACACCGCACCATGTATTGCATGGGCGGCCTACCACATAGCAGCACGAGATCCCGAAGCGAGCATGATTGTTACACCGAGCGACCATCTCATCACTCGTCAACAGGCATTCCAAGATTGCGTAACAAAAGGATTTGAATTTGTTGAACAAAACGAAGCATTACTCACCCTCGGCATTGAGCCTACTCGCCCCGAAACAGGATATGGATATATCCAAATAGGAGAGACGATTGATGGTGATATTTCTAAAGTCAAAACTTTTACCGAAAAACCCAATCTTGAACTCGCAAAGGTGTTTCTTGCAAGTGGCGAATTTTTCTGGAACTCAGGTATTTTCCTTTGGAAAGCGTCAAGTGTCATCAACGCATTACACACTTATGCGCCCGACATCACAAACGTTTTTGATTTAGGAAAAGAGGATTTTGGGACCGATAAAGAGACAGCGTTTATTGCTCGAGAATTTCCCGGATGTGTGAGCATCTCTATCGACTTTGCCATCATGGAAAAAGCCACCAACGTATATGTCGAAAAAGTAAACCTCGGATGGAACGATTTGGGCACATGGAGTGCGTTATATGATAATTCACCAAAAAACAAGGATGCCAATGTAACCCAAAATTGCAGTGTGCTTTCTTATAATTCGACAGGCAACATATTTGCCGTTCAAGGAGATAAACTTGTTGTCGTAGATGGATTATCAGATTACATCATTGCCGATGCAGGAGATGTGCTGCTCATTTGCCCTAAAAGCGAAGAACAACGCATCAAGCAGATGGTCAATGACGCAAGAATGGACTACGGCGACAAATATTTATAATTTGATGAAAAGATTTTATCTAATAATAGCCGTACTATTGTGTGCGGCTTCTATTGTATATGCTACCGACTATTCAGTAATAGAGAATCGCGCCAAACGCTTTTTCAATCAGCAAGAATGGGCAAGTGCATCAGCAATGTATGACTTGATGATTGAGCAACAACCATCGAAGTGCGACAACTATAGTTATGCAATTGTATCAGCAGGAATGAGAAATGACACCCTCTCTCAAATATCTCTGATGGAACGATCAATGAACGCACACGTCCCTTTTGATTCTCTTTTTCAATCAGTAAAAAAGGTGAGTTTTTCAATTGGTCAATCTTATTTATATGAACATTTTCTATTAAGAGTAAAAACTCATTATCAATGGTTGGCTCGTGGAATAGATAACTATTTGCTCGAATATTATGTATTTCGCAATAATGCTCCGCAAATAATCATTTACAGCCGAATAATGTTGGAAGGAATGCCCAACGACATAAAATTTCTTACATATCTTGCCAATGGACTGATGCAAGATGGTCAAGAAGCCGAAGCCATCAAAACTTATGAGAAAATCATTGATATTAATCCTAATGATTATAATGCGTTACTGAATCTGGGCAACTACTATCAATTGACAGACTCATCAACCGCTTCACGAAAAACAGCATTAAACTATTTTGAAAGAGCGCAAAGAATAAAACCCACTCCATATGTGGAAGAGGTAATTACTCGTTTACGCAATGATATAAATCAATCCCTATAGTCCTGTTTTAAATAATATTTTGTAGCTTTACAGCAAATTAAATTTAACCGATGGAACAGAAACAAACAAATAACCAAAGCGAGACTTTAATGCAACGCATAATTTCAAAGATAAAAAATCCTCAATTCTACGGATTTATTGCATCTGTTGCAATATTAGCTGTAATATCGTTTTTATACTTCTATCCCGATATCGTTCAAGGGAATGAATTACGACAATATGACATGCAGCAAGGCGCTGCTAATGGGCAAGAAGCCAAAGAATATTATGAAGCCACAGGAGAAAAATCCATGTGGACAAACTCTCTTTTCTCGGGGATGCCAACATTTCAAATATCTCCATATTACGAATCCAACGACCTGTTTAGTTGGATTAACGATGTAATGGGATGTGGTTTACCGGCTCCTGCCAATCTGTTGTTTATGATGATGGTAGGCTTCTTGATCCTTATGTTTGCATTTAAGGTGCGATGGTATTTTGCTATCATAGGAGCCATTGCCTATGGTTTTTCTTCCTATTTCATAATTCTTATTGGGGCCGGACACATTTGGAAATTTATCACACTTGCCTATATTCCTCCAACAATAGCCGGTATTGTGCTATGTTATCGTGGTCGTTACCTACCGGGAGGAGCATTGGCAGCATTGTTTGCCATGATGCAGATATCAAGTAATCATGTGCAAATGAGCTACTATTTCCTATTTGTAATAATAGGACTTGTTATTGCCTATTTTATTTTGGCTTTGCGCAAAAAGCGACTAAAACAATGGTGTTTGGCGACAGGGACATTGATGATTGCCGCCACCCTTGCAGTTACCGCCAACTTGCCAAGCCTTTATAACACCTATGAATACTCCAAAGAAACAATGCGAGGAAAACACACCGACCTCGTAACAGCACAAGCCAATACCGGAAAAACTTCCGGAGGTCTTGATAAAGATTATATAATGGGGTATAGCTACACTCCATCGGAAACATTTACTTTGCTCATCCCAAATGTTAAGGGGGGGGCATCTGTAAAACCCGAACAAGGTCATCACAAACCACTTTCATTATATGACCTCCCTGAAGCTCAAAAGCTCATCAAAGATGGTGAAATATATGCTCAAGAAGCAGCCAATCTGCAAGCTTTTTCTCAATATTTCGGTGCTCCGGAAGGGACTAACGGGCCTGTATATGTGGGCGCACTCATTGTCGCTCTATTTTTCCTCGGTTGCATTATTGTGAAAGGTCCCATCAAATGGTTCCTTGTCGCATTGACCATCCTTTCAATTTTTCTCGCGTGGGGACGATACTTGGAGTGGTTTACAATGTTATTCATCGACTACATTCCCATGTATAATAAATTCCGCACAGTAGAAAGTATTCTTGTTATTGCCGAATTTACGATGCCGTTATTAGGTATTTTAGCCCTACACAAATTGTTTACGACTCCACAATTTTGGGACAAATATGCTAAAAGTATTTATGCTGCATTTGGCACTGCTTTATTCTTCTGCTTATTAGGGATTTTATCTCCCGGCATATTTGGCTCATACCTTGGAGAAGGGGAACAAAGTTATATTTCCGAAGGTCTTGACAAACAATTCCCCTCGTTATTCTCAGCGGTAGAAGCTTTGCGCTATTCAATGGTGAGAAGTGATGCATTGCGCAGTTTCTTCTTCATTGCAGCCGGAGGTGTTGTTTTATTATTGATGTTGCGAAAAAAGGTTCCTATGTGGGGGGCTGTAGCGACAATATTTATTCTTGTTCTTGGTGATTTATATATGGTGAACAAACGTTATCTAAACCACGATAGTTTCTGCACTCCCGAACTCACTAAAGCCGACCCATTCCCATTGCGTCCTGCAGACAGAAAAATCCTCACCGACACAGCAATGAATTATCGTGTTCTTGACTTGCAAAATTTCAGCTCACCATCTCCTTCTTATCACCACAAAATGGTGGGGGGATATCATGCAGCAAAACTCACACGATACCAAGACATGATAAGCCGACACATAGGTCGCTTAAGTAACGAATCAGATATCAATGTATTGAACATGCTCAATACTAAATACATTATCTCTGATGCTAACACCGTTGACATAAACCCAGAAGCTCTCGGTAATGCTTGGTGGGTGGAGAACATCGAATATGCCAATAATGCCAACTCTGAAATGGCGGCACTTGACACCATACAACCCGCAATAACCGCAGTTGCCGATGTCAAATTTAAAGAAATCCTCGGAACAGAAATACCTCAAAAACAACCGGGAGACACCATTTTTGAAACCACCTATGCCCCTAATAAATTGACATATCATGCACATAGCGCAAATGGTGGATTAGCCGTATTCTCTGAAATATATTTCCCTTGGGGGTGGAAAGCAACGATAGATGGAAATCCGGTCGAAATAGGTCGAGTAAACTACTTGTTAAGAGCTATGCGTGTTCCGGCAGGAAGCCATACAATCGAGATGAAATTTGACCCCGATTCAGTTCACAACACCGTCAATGCTGCTCGTTTTGCAATCATATTGATATACATTGGACTATTAGGAGCAGCAATTTTGACAATCTCTCGCAAATCAAAACAAGAATGCTCAACCGACACCGATGAATCGTATTAAAAGATATTGTACAGCATTAGGACGTTTCAACCGCAGCAAAGGCTATGGGGTTCATTCGCCATTTGCATTTCATTTCATTAGAAATGTTCTGCGAGAACACTGTCCTTACTATGCTTACAATGATATCAAATCACATCGGGAGAGAGCAAAAAAACTATCTAAATGCGAAGAAAAAAAACTACACATTATATCATACAAGAATGCAAAGTTGATTTTTCGCATTGCTTGCTATTTTTCACCACACACGATACTACAAATAGGCACAACCTATGGGGTTTCCACTACAGCTTTATTGAAAGTGTCCCAACAAACTAAGATTATTCTTTCTCCGGGAAACAATAATTGTAATGATATCGTATATCACAATATAACACAACAATATCAAAATCGTATTTTATCACAAAACTCTTTTCAAGAAGCTGCAAATTTATATCTTGATAACATAAAATCACAACCGGGATTTGTCTTGATAAATATAATTGACAATCAAGACTACAACACAGCGACAAATCTGATTAATTCCATTATAAATGGTGGGGGAGTTGTGATTATTCGCAATCTGTCTCACTCTCAAACAATGAGACAATTATGGCGTGATTGTTGCCAATCAATGACGCATGGAATGAGTTTTTCCAATTATCAAATCGGTATTATCGTAGGTCATACCCATTTACCAAAACAACATTTCAAACTTTGGTTTTAAGAAAATGAGAGATATCGATGATCTGGATAAAATAAAAGATCGATACAAAGCCCATCTGATTCTTGAACGCGGTCTGACCGAAAACACGATTGACGGTTACGAGAACGACGTCGACAAGTTGTATAGTTTTCTCAAAGATGAACATATTAAGATTAAGGAAACAACTCTTGACACGTTACAGAATTTTATTTGCCAACTCCATGACATGGGGATTTCTCCTCGTTCACAAGCCCGCATTATCTCAGGGATAAAATCATTCTTTAGATTTCTCAAACTTGAAGATTATATAGAAGAAAACCCAACATTGCTTCTCGAAGCTCCACTAATAGGCAGACACCTCCCCGAAGTGCTATCGGTAGAGGAAATCGACAGCATGATTGACTGCATCGATATGGACAAAGATGAAGGACAACGCAATCGTGCAATCATTGAAACTCTGTATGGCTGCGGATTGCGTGTGTCAGAACTCATCAATCTGGAAATAAACAAACTATTTTTAGAAGAGGGATACATTGTTGTAAAAGGTAAAGGGAACAAAGAACGCATGGTCCCCATCTCTGAAGTAGCAATTCATGAGATTAACTCATATCTCGACCAACGACGACACATGGATATCATTCCAGGAGAGGAGAATTTCCTATTCCTAAATTACAAAGGGACACACATCAGTCGCATTACGATTTTCAAAATCGTAAAACAGCTTGCCGACCTCGCCGGGATCAAACGCGAAATCAGCCCACACACATTGCGACACTCCTTTGCAACACACCTGCTTGAAGGCGGGGCCAACCTTCGTGCCATACAGCAAATGCTTGGACACGAAAGCATTGCAACTACTGAAATCTACATCCACATCGACCGCACTCGCCTGCGTGAAGAAATCCTCCTCCACCACCCCCGCAACATCAACCACTAATTTTTCAAGGTAAATTTGGGTTTTTGAAAAGGGGTTACTATCTTTGTAAGTAATAACAAAATAATAACCTAATCATTGATGGGAGAAGACTTTGACATACGCTCGGCACGAAACGAGAGTGAACGAGACCGCGACATTGAAAAAGCGTTGCGTCCGTCAGAGTTTGACTCTTTCAGCGGACAAAACAAGATTGTTGAAAATTTGAAAGTCTTTGTTGCTGCTGCACGCTTGCGTG
>CAZCEB010000015.1:0-14547 GCA_964497305.1 uncultured Muribaculaceae bacterium
TGGCATCACTTGCGCCATTACATATAACAGTTAACGCTATTTCTCCAGGATGGATAGAAAATTATAACTATGATGCATTGACAGATGCAGATCATCTTCAACATCCATCGCAACGAGTCGGTAGACCAGAGGATATTGCTCGAATCTGTCTTTTTCTTGCGCATCCTGATAATGATTTTATTAATGGAGAGAATATCGTTGTCGATGGCGGAATGACTCGCAAAATGATATATGTAGAGTAGTGTTGAGAAAACATAAAAGAGCATCCCTATCGGCATTAACGACGATAGGGATGCTTTCATTTATGTAGGCACTTATATAAGTGGAGGTTATTTGGCATTTTCATTGATGGTGCAGATGCTCACACGATTCCATGTTGGCTCAGCAAACATATTTCCAATCCCTTGACCTTCAGCCTTGATGCGTTCGGATTTAATACCATATTTGTTTACAAGCATTGCCTTGACTGCTTCAGCTCGTGCAGTAGCGAGTTTATCATTAAAATCAATGTTCCCTTCCGGAGAGGCGTATCCCTTAATGATAACTGATGCAGAGGTGTGTTTTTTGAGATAAGTTGCAATTTGTTCCACATTAGGACGCTGGTCGTTAGTGATAACAGAGCTGCCTTGTTTGAAGAACACATAACGCACGGTGTTAAGAGTGTTATCTTTGATAACTTCGGGCTTTTTGTTTTTACATGTTTCAAGTTTTTGGGCGAGTTCGACCATTTCGGTTTCCATAGCAACATTCATAATCATTGATGCTTCCAATTCTTCACGCAATCCATTAATTTGAGCATTTAGATTGTTAACTTCGTTATAGTCGTAAGGTCTTACTAATGCGAAGTGGTGGGTTCCGTTGCTATTGCCAAAATGGTATGTAATTCCGGCAAGAATTTGTAATGCAGCTTGATTGATACTATATTGAGCAGAATGACCAAGGGGAGTTGTGTACTTAGTATCTCCATTCATGTTCCATACAACTGCTGGCATTAGAGAAACAGTCCATTGATAGTCGTCTCCAAAGTTGTAGTTGATGTTTAGCCCGGTTTTTGTGTACCATGAGTTAGAATCATACTTTGGTGCATAGTAGTGTAACCATCCGACACCTGCTATTGCCTCAACTTCAAATGTGCGAGGAATACCTTCATATCCGCAAAATAGATTTAGTAGATTAAAAGCACCATAGGTTCCTACAAGTTGATGTTCAAACATGTTTTTGTTTTTGAGACCATACCAACTGCCTGTGTTAACAGACAATTCTCCTTCAATACTCATTCCAAATGCGGGCGTGATTTGTTTACGCACGTCAAGACCAAATACTCCTCTCATGTTGCCCCAAAACGCGTTGCTATTCAAAGGAGTTGCAGCACCACCTTTTAGGGTGATTGACATGTTGTCGGTAAATTTACTTTGCATAATAGCGTCTTGCGCATTGGCTCCTAATCCAATAGAGATTAGTGCTGCCGATAAGATAAAAGTTCTCATTTTTAAGTGTGTTAATGTTAAACTTGAATTATTTTGATTATGTAAGTTAACAACGTTTTATAAATGAAACAAAATGTAACTGATAATGTTCAAGTCTGATAATAAAAAACGAGGATATGCCCGTTTGACATATCCTCGTTTTTTATTATCAGAATAGGTTGATTATTTCTTTTCGTTATCGTTGATAGTACAGATGCTTACGCGGTTCCAGTCAGCTTCTGAGAACATTTCGCCAACACCTTGACCTTCTGCAGAAATGCGATCAGCAGCGATTCTGTATTTCTTAACGAGTGAAGCTTTAACTGATTCAGCACGAGCTGCGGCAATCTTAGCGTTAACTTCTGCGCTACCTTCTGGAGATGCATAACCTTTGATAACTACAGTTGCAGTTGGGTGATTTTTGAGGTAAGTAGCGATTTGTTCAACGTTAGGAAGTTGGTCAGCAGAGATAGTAGAACGACCTTGTTTGAAGAATACGTAACGTACTGTGTTAAGAGTGTTGTCTTTAACAACTTCTGGTTGACGAGCCATGCATGCAGCAAGATCAGCTTCAAGTTGAGCAACTTTAGCGTTCAATGCAGCAGCATTAGTGTTACATTCGTCAGTTGCTGCTTTTTGAGCTGCAAGTTGAGCACGAAGGTCGTTAATTTGTCCGTTTAGACCATCAACTTCTGCTTGGTCATAAAGTTTAGCTAAAGCAAAGTGGTGAGTTCCGTTGCTGTTTTTGAAGTGGTAAGTAATACCGGCTTGTAGCTCAAGACCTGCATAATTTTTGTTCATGCCTGCATATTCAGTTTGACCATATACTTGATCCATATCCCAAACGATAGCTGGTTTTAAGCTTGCAGTCCATTGTTTAGCTTTACCAAAGTTGTAGTTGAAGTTAAGACCAACTTTTACGCCAAATGCGTTTTTGTCATAACCATTGTAACGTCCGTTAAGGGTTTTCCATTCAGTAACGTATGCATGAATCCATCCTGCACCAAGAACAGTTTCAACTTCAAAATTGCGAGGAGCACCTTTGTATCCAAAAATAAGATTAGAAAGATTGGCTGTTCCAAATACACCTACATAAGAGTGGTCAAAAATATAAGTGTTAGTACCATCAGTATTGATGCTCCAGTTCCCTTCAACACCAAGACCAAAAATAGGAGTGATTTGTTTGCGAACTTCAGCACCAATAACAGCGCGAGTATCGTCAATAACATCATTGAACTTAAGAGGTGTAGTAGCACCACCTTTAATAGTTACTGAGATGTTGTCAGTAAGTTTGCTTGGAGCAAGAGTAGTTTGTGCATTAACTGCAACACAACCTAATGCTACTAAAGCAGAGATAAATAATTTTTTCATAATTAAAAGTAATTGGTTATTATATTAAAGTATTTATATACAGCAGCATAAATAATGTGCAAATTTAATAAAAAAAATAGCATTTATGCAAAAATGAATGTATTTTTTAATAGAAAAGAACTTAAGATGTGTATTGAGTGTTTTTCTACAAAATATAAATCAATAAATTCGATTATGACTACTGTTTATTTTAAGGGTATTCCATGTCATATTTATGGTAATTTACCTCATATAGGAGAACGTGCTCCAAGTTTTATACTTGTAGGGAAAAATTTAGATGAAATTAAATCAATGAATTTGTTGGGAAAACAAGTATTACTGAATATTTTTCCAAGTTTCGATACAGGAGTATGCGCGATGTCAGTAAGGAGATTTAATGAAGAAGCGACAAAGTTGAAAAATACAGTTGTATTATGTGTTTCAATGGATTTGCCATTTGCTGCATCGCGATTTTGTGCGGTTGAGGGTATTGAAAATGTATTTACGGCATCAGCATTTCGTGCGCCAATGTTTTCTCAAAAATATGGAATGCAATTAATAGATGGACCTCTTGAAGGTTTGTTTGCTCGTTCTATAGTGATTATTGATAAAGATGGAATTGTCAAATATACTCAATTGGTTGAAGAGATAACAAACGAGCCCGATTATTCTGCAGCAATTGTGGCTTTGGACGATTGATTATTATAAATGCTATCAAGAATGGCACTACATACAAATGTGCGATAGTGGTTGTTGTCATAAAAATATGGTTTATCATCCCTAATAGTGTCAATTGCAGTATAACGATAGATGCGTTCAGGTATAAAAATATCTGATAATATTTTTTGATCGTCGGGATGAAGTAGTTCTCGTTTGCGATTAGGTCCAAATACAATATAATAATCGCTATGATGTTTCTTTAAAAGTTTAGAAATTTTTGTTAGATGAGATCGAAGAGTGTCATTAATCATTGGTTGACAATAATGTAATTTATGAATAGAAAATCGGTCCATCTCATTTTTGCGATAAGCGCTATCTGGATTATTGTCAATTCTTCGTTCCATTAATTCGAGACCCTCTTCATTTGTCGTTTTATCATATAAAAGTTGTTGTTGAGGGAATATATCTTTTTCTCCATAAATAATGGGCTTTCCTGTAATTTTAAATGGGATATAGCTTTTTAAAAAATCCCAATTAATAAATTGCCTAAAATATGTATGATGAAAATCAAGAAATGTATTCCACCCTCCCATTTGTGGAGGTGTGTATCTTAAGAAATTCTTTGAGGGTCGATTGCGAAATGTATTAGGCTCAAGTATAATTAGAGCGTGCTTGATTGTATCGTTGAGATTATCAATGTATTGCATCTTATCAAGAATTCCATTTAAATCTTCCTCTGTCCCATCAAAGTGAAACAGACTTGCATTTGTGGGTAAATATTTTTTCCAATCTTTGGCTTTATATGCAATAGATATTGACGAGCCAAAAATGAAAGAGTCATAATGATTTAAATATCGTCCTTGTTCATAAGCAGTAGTACTTACCCAATTTTTATTCCATCCAAGCCAGGTCTCCCAAGTCTTAGGCTCAAAATATGGGTAGTAATATCTTACTACTTTAAACGGGTCAAGAATAAGATATGTTGCAACAATTATAATCAGCGGTATTGCTGCAATTATTGTGCGGAGAATAAATTTATTAAGTGATTTGTTGCTCATATCTAAAATCTGAAATATATAAAACTATCTGATTGTGTTTCACATGTCCACAATATGCTTCCTAATAAAAACCAGTATATAATAAATCTCACAATAACATTAGATGGCATTTGTTGTAGAGCAAATGAGTTTTTGCGAGATAACCATTCTATTATGAGGACAAAAGCAACAATCCAAAGAGGGGTTACACCTGTAGGAACTGTAAAAACATTTCCACAGGACAAAATTAATTCAAAATAATGATATGCAAATTCAATCGACGGACTGCGGAATATTATAAATCCTATGGTTGTTATGGTAAATACTATTAAAATGGATGGTATATTCTTTAATGTTGGATGAGTGATTTCTCGTTTGTTATTACTGATAATTCGGTATATGCACATTGTTATTGCCCCCCATAGTCCCCAGATAACAAAAGTCCATGCTGCACCATGCCATAAGCCTGAAAGTAGAAATACGGCACAAATATTTATAAGAGTGCGATATTTACCTTTTCTGTTGCCTCCTAATGGAATATAGATATATTCGTGAAACCATTTCATTAATGAAATGTGCCATTTTTGCCAAAACTCTTTTATGTTTCTTGAGAAATAAGGGTAATTAAAATTGGTCATTAATCGAATTCCGAATAATCTTGCTGAGCCAATGGCGATATCGCTATATCCTGAGAAATCACCATATATTTGCATTGAAAATAGTATTCCACCTAATATTAATGTTGATGCTCCAAATTGCGATGCATAATAATCGGGCATTGAAAATATATGGTCAACAATAATGGCACATGAATCGGCCATGGCAAGTTTTTTTACTAAGCCCCAAAGGATCTGTCTCAATCCGAGTACTGCTTCATAATAATCCCATTGACGCGGTTTTGTAATTTGTGGTAATAGATTTCTTGCACTTTCTATAGGTCCGGCTACCAATTGGGGAAAGAATGCTATGAATGTGCTAAACGCAATATAATCTTTGGTTGGCTTAATTTTGTTTTTATATACATCAATAGAATATCCGATAGCTTGAAATGTATAAAATGATATACCCACAGGGAGCAGGATGTCTAATGTAACCCAATCGGCTGTCATGCCGAAAAAAGAAAGAATTTCTTTGAAATTGTCGCTAAAGAAATTGAAATATTTAAAGTATATAAGTATGCCTATATTTATTATCACATTAAAGCTCGTCCATAGTCTTTTGTTGTGCTTTTGGGATAATAAAGCTGTAAGATATGTGCTTGATGTAGTGATGATAATAAGAGAAAGAAAACGCCAATCCCACCACCCATAAAATAGGTAGCTGACAATAAGCAAAAATATATTTTGCAATCGTGTATATTGCCTTAATACATACCAATATATTAAAAATACAATGGGAAGGAATATTGCAAATTCAATGCTATTGAATGACATTTCTGTTGTATTGGTTTATTATAGAGGCAATCTCTTGTGCATCAGAGATAGATGTACATCGAGTGATAGGTAGGCTTACTACTTCGTTGCAAAGTTTTTCTGATATTGGGAGATTTAAACTTGAATATTGTTTATAACATGGTTGTAAATGGGGAGGAGTCGCATAGTGAATAGCTGTTTCTATACCATTATTTGCAAGGTATTTACGGAAATTATCGCGCTCTTTAACCCGTACCACATATTGATGCCAAACAGTTTGTCCCGGGCTATCATTCAGAGGTTTGATAATTTCTTTATTAGAAATGTTGTTTTCGTAAGTATCTGCAATTGATTGGCGGTGTTCATTCTCTATTCCCAAATATTTTAATTTGAGGCTAAGAATTGCAGCTTGTATTGGATCAAGACGGCAATTGAGCCCTGTATATATATTGTGGTATTGTCGGTCGCTACCATAATTACGCAATGCGATTGCTGTTTCAGCGAGTTTTTCGTCATGTGTAATGATAGCACCTGCATCTCCAAGAGCACCAATATTTTTAGTTGGATAAAAACTGAATGCACCAGCATCGCCTAATGCACCTGTTTTACGAGAGCCATGTAGCCCATCACAAGAGGCAATAGCTCCTATTGCTTGAGCATTATCTTCAATAATTTTGAGATTATATTTATTTGCAATATCTACTAATTGTTTATCCCAACAGACTCTTCCGTAAAGATGTACCGGCATTATTGCTCGTGTACGTGGTGTTATAGCATGTTCAATAAGATTACTATCAAGATTATGTGTAAGTAGATTTGGCTCAACAAATACAGGATTTAATCCATTTTCTGTAATTGCGAGTACTGATGCGATATAAGTATTGGCTGGAACAATTATTTCATCTCCTTTTGAAAAAACTCCTAATTCGAGATATCCACGAATGATAATTCTTATGGCATCAAGTCCGGTGCTTACTCCTATAGCATATGGCGCATTGCAAATTGATGCAAGGTCTTTCTCAAAATTAGTAACTTCTTCACCGCCAATGTATCTGCCACTTTCGATAACGCGAGCAGTTGCACGTTTTATCTCCTCGAAATAAGGCTTATTTATTATACCAAGATCAAGAAAAGTATATTTTTTCATTTTTGCTTACGTGGTGTTTTTATTGCTGTTAAAGACAGAAATTGATTATAATCACGTACATAGTCTGATTCTGAGAACTCATGTGATGTAAGTACGAGGCAAACAGATCCAGATGAGAAATTGTCAAGATTTCTCCAAATGCCGGCAGGAATATATAATGCTTGATAGGGTCTATTAAGAGTATATCGTTGAGTAGAATGTCCATCAGTCAATGTTACATCAAAACATCCGCTTGCTGCAATTATAAATTCCTGTGCTTCATGATGAGAGTGTCCTCCTCGTTCAGAGTCGCCAGGTATATCATAAAGAAAAAATATGCGACGAATATTAAACGGAAATTTATCAGTATTTTCTATTACCGATAAAGAACCATTTTCGTGTGAATGCTTATTGAGTGTAATGATATGGCAATCTTTTAATAACGATTTTGCATGGCTATTAGATTTCATTGACTGAGATTAATTTATATTCTTCAAAATTGCGGATATAATCGTCTTCGCTATATGTGGTTGAAGATAAGATAAGTGCGACTGAATTTGTTGAAAAATTGTCTATTTCTCTCCATGTTAAAGGAGGAACATATAAGCCGTAATAAGAGCGAGACATGTGAAAACGTTTGGTTTCTGTTCCATCTTTTAACACAACATCAAAACTCCCGGACAAAGCAACGATTAATTCGTGTTGAGTGCGAAACGCATGACCATCACGATATTGTCCTCCGGGTACGTCATATATCCAATAAACACGTGCAATGTTAAAAGGCACGTGTGTTTGGTTCTGGATAAACGATAAATTTCCTCGCCTATCACATATTTTGGGTAAGTCGATTATTTTAGCTTCACTCAATGCCATTGTCGGCAAGATTTAAAAGATATTGTCCGTAACTATTGGCTTTCATTGGCTCTGCAACTTTTCGCAATTGTTCGGCATTAATAAATCCACGACGAAATGCAATTTCTTCAAGGGCTGCAACTTTGAAGCCCTGACGTTTTTCAATTGTTTCAATAAAATTGGATGCTTCCATGAGTGAATCTGTTGTGCCGGTATCCAACCATGCAAATCCGCGTCCGAGTCGTTTTACATTGAGTAGTCCCCTTTCTAAATAGTCTTGGTTTACTGATGTTATTTCAAGTTCTCCACGTGCCGACGGCTTGACATTTTTTGCTACTTGTATAACGTCATTTGGGTAAAAATATAAACCTACAACAGCATTATTTGATTCCGGTTTTTGTGGCTTTTCCACAATAGAATAGGCTTTCCCATCGGAGTTAAAAGCGACAACACCATATCGTTGTGGGTCTTGTACGGGATATGCAAACACAGTCGCTTCTCCATTTTTTGAGATGTTTACGGCGTCATTTAGCATTGCCGTAAAACCTTGTCCATAAAAAATATTGTCTCCAAGAACAAGACAAACATTATCATCTCCAATGAATTTTTCTCCTATTAAAAATGCTTGAGCAAGACCTTCAGGACGTGGTTGCTCGGCATATTCAAAACGTACACCGATATCGCTACCATCACCAAGTAGTCGTTTGAACATTGGTAAATCGGTAGGGGTTGATATAATTAATATGTCCTTAATTCCGGCAAGCATTAAGACAGAGATGGGATAATACACCATCGGTTTATCGTATATGGGAATGAGTTGTTTTGAAATCCCTTTTGTAATAGGGTAGAGACGCGTCCCGGCTCCACCAGCGAGTACTATGCCTTTCATTTGAGTATTATTTTCGGTTGTTGTACATTTCGTTGTAATAATTTTGATACTCTCCAGATGTTACACTCTCAACCCATTCTTGGTTGTCAAGATACCATCTGATAGTCTTTTCAATGCCTATGCTGAATGGAGTTTCTGGATACCATCCAAGTTCAACGGCAATTTTGGTAGGGTCAATAGCATATCGCATATCATGTCCCGGACGATCTGCAACATATGTGATGAGATTGTCGTTAATATCTTCAAGATTACATTTTAGCAACTCTTGATAATTAGGCTCTTCTCGCATTATGCGAGCAATAATCTCGATGACGGTCGTTACGATATTTATATTTTGCTCTTCGTTAAATCCACCCACGTTGTAAGTTTCTCCGATGCGTCCATTGCGAAGTACCATGTCAATAGCCTTGGCGTGGTCTTCAACATATAGCCAATCTCTCACATTTTCACCTTTACCATAAACCGGCAATGCTTTACCTTCAAGGATATTTTTTATAATTAGTGGAATTAGCTTTTCGGGAAAATGATATGGCCCATAGTTGTTACTGCAACGAGTAATATTTATAGGCATACCATATGTTTCGTGATATGCAAGAGTGATTAAATCAGCACCGGTCTTAGCCGCAGAATATGGTGAGCGTGGTGCTAATGGAGTCGTTTCGGTAAAGAATTTTTCGCCAAATGTTTTTAAGTCTGTACGACCTTCGATAACTTTTGCAACTTCTTCTGTAACGTGTAATGGTTGTGCTGTCTCAAAATCTTTAGAAAGAGATCCATATACCTCATCTGTACTGATTTGAAGATATCGTTTCCCTTCTTTATATTGATGATTGCCATTTGCATCCTTGCCTAAATACCACGCGTTACGTGCACAGTCAAGCATGTTTTGAGTGCCAAGTATGTTTGTCTCAAGGAATAAGCGAGGATTTGTAATGCTTCTGTCAACGTGAGATTCTGCCGCAAAATTTACGATATAGTCGGGGTCATGTTTTGCAATTAGTTCAGACACGAGTTCACGATCACCGATATCTCCTTTTACAAAAGTTACATTAGGTAATTCCATCTCATCTTTAATAGTTAATGGATTACCTGCATAGGTTAATGCGTCAAGAATTACAATCTCAACATCATTTCCCCATTTTTTTAATATATATTTTACAAAATTTGCGCCTATAAATCCGGCAGCGCCTGTAACTAAATATTTCTTCATTTTTAAGGATTAAGAATTATTGATATAAATAACGTTTTATTGAGCGTTTTGGAGTTTTTTCAAACTCATTGGGTATTAATTGTATACGATCTATTCTTTCGTAAGGGGCAACAAGCTTGTTCAGTTCAATACGCACACGCTCCATTTCTTCTGGCAGTTTATCAGTCGTAATACCGGCTTCGTCTATTGAGTCATAGTCGGGATAAACAAGAGCCACCAAATGGTTTTTCCTTTCAACGATGAGACTTTCTGCAACATGTAGCATATTGTTGAGCTTTGCTTCAATTTCTTCAGGATAAATATTTTGTCCGTTAGAGGTGAGAATCATTGTCTTATATCGACCTTTAATGAAGATTGTACCATCGGCAGAACGTGTTCCCATATCGCCTGTGTGTAGCCATCCATTTTCATCAAGAACGGCCTTTGTTGCTTCGGGATTTTTATAATAGCCTTGCATCACATTTTCTCCTTTGACACATATTTCACCAGGTATGTTTTCAGGGTCAGGACTATCAATACGTGATTCCATAATACCTTGTAGTGTACGCCCCGAAGATAAACATTGGAATTGACGCCAAGGTGTGTGGCTGATTAGTGGACCACATTCTGTCATTCCATAACCTACCGTAAACGGGAACTTGATGCGGTGAAGAAAATCTTCAACTTCATGGTTGAGCGGAGCTCCTCCTACAATAATTTCTTCAAATTCTCCACCAAATGCCTCTACAAGTTTTTTGCGAATGCGTGCGCAAATGGCTGAATCAAGGAATGGTATTGCCAAAGCCCAACGCATAGCTTGTTTTGTGATCATTGGAAGAATTTCCTTGCGATATATCTTCTCTAAAATCAACGGGACACAGATTACAAGATTAGGCCTCACGTCGTTTAATGCTTTAAGAAGCAATTTTGGAGATGGAAGTTTGCCAAATAGAGTAATGTGAGTACCTATTGCAAGAGGGGCAAGCATATCAAATGTACAACCATAAGCATGTGCTAACGGAAGAAATGACAAACATTTAGACCCTGGATAATGTAAACGAGATTGTATCCCATATATGACATTTCCACATAAGTTGTTAAGCGTAAGCATAACTCCTTTAGAAAAACCTGTTGTGCCTGATGTGTAATTGATTACAGCAAGGGAATCTTGTGGCAAAACGGGATATTTAACATCACGTTCGTTAAATCCGGTTTTGTATTTCTCGTTGAATTTGTTGTCGAGATTTTGTATAAGATTAGAAAAGAAATTCTCTTCAGAATATCTTTCGGCATGAACACTTAAATTGTCAAGAGATATTGCCGCTTTTAGTTTCGGCATTTTTTCAAACTCAAATGTTTCCCATAGGTGGTTTGAAACAAAGAGTATATCAGCATCAGAATGATTTATTATATGTTGGGCATCTTGTGGGTTGAATTCTTGCAGTACTGGAACGATAACAGCACCATAGGTAATTGTTGCCATGAATATTGTAACCCATGTAGTGGTGTTTTTGCCCATTAATGCGATTTTATCACCTTCTTTTATTCCTGCTTGTTCAAATAAAATATGGAAACGAGCAATGGCGCGAGCAAAATCGCTATAATTCATGGTATCTCCGGATATGTAATCGGTTAATGCCGGTAGCGCCCAATTATCTTTAAAACTATTGGCGTATATGGTTAACAGATTCTCTTTGAGCATAATACCTCTAATTTATGTTTTCGTTTACTACAAAGGAACGCAATAATTAGCGAATATGCAACTTTTTAAACAAATATTATGCGCAATGAATGATGTTTTGTGCATTAAACTTACTACCTTTGCACGATATTACATGTATTCACAATGATAGATAATACTATATTTGGTAATTTTATTGCATCGTTTCACACTCTTGGGTGTAAACTTAATTTTGCTGAAACATCAACGGTAGCTAAAATATTTGCCGACAAAGGCATTAGACGCATTCAAGCAGGTGAAACTCCTGATATATGTGTTGTTAATACATGTAGTGTTACCGAGTTGGCTGATAAAAAATGCCGCCAATCAATACGTTCGCTTCACAAAAAATATCCCAATGCGGCAATAATTGTAACAGGATGTTATGCTCAACTAAAAAGTGAAGAAGTGGCATCTATCCCGGGTGTGGTGATTGTTGCGGGTACTGACCGCAAACTTGAACTTGCCAATTATCTTGATGAATGGTTACGCACTCATGAACCACAAACGCTTGTAACTCCCACGAAAAATATTAGAACTTTTTCTCCTTCTTGTTCTCGAGGTGATCGCACACGATATTTTCTGAAAGTGCAGGATGGATGTGATTATTATTGCACATATTGTACAATCCCGATGGCACGAGGACGAAGTCGTTCGGGTAGTATAGGCGAATTAGTTGACCAAGCTCGCCAGGTAGCAGAAGAAGGTGGTAAAGAAATAGTTATAACCGGTGTAAACATCGGGGACTTTGGCAAAGGACGCGATGATAATTTTTTTGATTTAATAAAGGCGCTTGATGAAGTGGATGGTATTGAACGTTATCGCATATCATCAATTGAACCAAATTTGTTGACTGACGAGATTATTGAGTGGGTGGCTAAATCAAAACGATTTATGCCTCACTTTCATATACCATTGCAGAGTGGGAATGATGAGGTGTTGAAAATGATGCATCGCCATTATGATACTGCGTTATTTAAGTCGAAGATAGAAAAAATACGGGCAGTAATTCCTGATGCATTTATTGGCGTTGATTTAATTGTTGGGGCAAGAGGAGAAACATTGGAACGATTTGAACGTTCACGTGAATTTGTTGAATCTCTTAATATTTCACGATTACATATATTTACTTATTCTGAACGCCCCGGGACAAAGGCGTTGAATATTGAACATGTAGTTGATCAAGCCGAGAAACATCGTCGCACACGCATCATGCTTGATATCTCAGAACGAAAATTGCAGGCTTTCAGCAACCGATTTATAGGGACACAACGTCAAGTATTGCTTGAACATCCGCGTCGAGGAAAACCCATGTGTGGTTTTACAGATAATTATTTGAAGGTTGAGGTTGATCCTATTCCGGAATTGTCAAATGTGGTAGTCTCTGTAACTCTGAAATCATTAATTGGTGTTGGGGAAGAAATAAGAGGGGAGGTGCAACGATGAAAGATTTTAAATATTTGCCATTGAAATGGGTGTTATATGGTGCATCTTATTTACCATTTTGGATATTATATGGCATTGCCGATTTCCTGTTTGTGGTGTTACGCTACGTTGTTCGTTATAGATATAAGGTAGTTAGCAAAAATATAAACGAATCGTTCCCTGATAAGACCGAAAAAGACCGAAAAATAATTATTCGTAAATTTTATCGACAGTTTGCCGACTATTTTGTCGAAACAATAAAACTCAATCACATAAGCGATAAACAGATGCAACAACGTGTTACATTTGAAGGTATAGATGTAATTGATGACATGGTCGCTGAAGGAAAATCGGTTGCAGTTTATTTGTCTCATTGTGGAAATTGGGAGTGGATTCCGTCAATTACTTTATGGACTCGTCATGAACTGAACAAGGATTTGGCTTTTTGTCAGGTTTATCGTCCGTTGAAAAATAAATGGTTTGATGATTATTTTCTTCATCTTCGCAGTCGATTTAATTCGTTGTCATTTCAGAAACGCACTGTGCTGAGAGATTTATTGCGGTTACGCCGAGATAATATGCCTGGTGTTACGGGTTTTATGAGTGATCAAAAACCAAGTCGAGGAGATGATCAATATATAACCATGTTCTTGAATCATCCAACAGCGATAATCACCGGCACTGAGACAATTGCTCGCAAGTTACAGATGGGGGTTGTATATTGGGATATTAAGAAACCACGACGTGGACATTACCATGTTAGTACGCATTTGATTACTGAAGATGCGTCAAAAGAGCCGGAAATGTTTATTACGGCTACTTATGCGCGATTGCTTGAACAGACAATCATTGATACACCCCACATTTGGTTGTGGTCTCACAAACGATGGAAAAACAAAGTAACATTGCCCGATGCAAATAAATAAACCTATAGCGGTAATTATATTAAATTGGAATGGAGAGGCTTTATTGCGAGAGTTTCTTCCTAAGGTGCTTGCTGCAACCGATAGCAATATTGCAGATGTGATTGTTGTTGATAATGGTAGTTCTGATAACTCGGTCGCATTACTTGAGCAGGAATTTCCTCATCTACAATTGATTAAGTTCTCAGGGAACTATGGCTTTGCTGAAGGTTATAATAAAGCAATAAAATCGACTCAATATAAATACACGATATTGCTTAATTCTGATGTTGCAACCGCATCAGATTGGATTGCTCCTTTGTATGATTATATGGAACAACATCCTGAGGTGGGCGCATGTCAACCAAAGCTGCTCTCATATAAAGAGCCTGAAATGTTTGAATATGCCGGTGCATCAGGTGGATTTATAGATAAGAATGGTTATCCCTATTGTCGTGGTCGAATTTTCGCAACGATAGAAAAAGACAATCATCAATATGACGATGTAATTTCGGTATT
>CAZCEB010000016.1:0-8661 GCA_964497305.1 uncultured Muribaculaceae bacterium
GAGCGGACAATTTTTTTCTCGAGCGACCTGTCCTGAATGTAATGGCGATAGACTAAATAAAGAGGCTCTACACTTTTTTATTGGGGATAAAAATATTGCAGATCTTGCACGTCTTGATATAGCTGATTTATATCATTGGTCTTTAAGTGTAGAAGAAACATTGACTAAACAGCAAGTACTTATCGCACATGAGATATTAAAGGAAATACGTACTCGATTGAACTTCCTGGTTGATGTGGGATTAGACTATCTATCTTTAAATCGAAATTCGGCAACGCTTTCGGGAGGAGAAAGTCAGCGCATTCGTCTTGCTACACAATTAGGATCAGAGTTGGTTAATGTAATGTATATCCTTGATGAACCGAGTATTGGTTTGCACCAAAGAGATAATAAACGTTTGATTGACTCGTTAAAAAAACTACGAGACTCTGATAATTCGATAATTGTTGTTGAGCATGACAAAGAAATGATGCTTGAAGCAGATTATATTGTAGATATTGGACCCAAAGCAGGTCGTAAAGGAGGCGAAGTTGTATATGCCGGAACTCCTCATGAAATGATGAAAACTCATACATTGACAGCGGAATATCTCAGTGGGAATAAAAAAATAGAGATTCCGTTGCGTCGACGTTATGGAAATGGTAAAACGTTGACAATCAAGAATTGCACAGGGAATAATCTTAAAAATGTAACGCTTACGTTGCCGTTAGGCTCATTTATTTGCGTCGCGGGAGTCTCAGGAAGTGGAAAATCAACATTAATAAATGCTACTTTACAACCTATTCTTAGTCAGCATTTCTATCGCTCAAGTCAAGAGCCATTACCTTATGAAACAATTGAAGGTATTGAACATATTGATAAAGTTGTAACGGTAGATCAATCACCTCTTGGAAGATCCCCACGTTCAAATCCGGCGACATATACCGGAGTATTTTCTGATATAAGAGCTCTATTCGTAAATTTACCTGAAGCTAAAATACGAGGTTATAAACCAGGGCGTTTCTCGTTTAATGTTTCTGGAGGTCGATGTGAAGCATGTAATGGAAATGGGTATAAAACGATAGAAATGAATTTCTTACCAGATGTACTTGTCCCATGTGAAACATGTGGAGGGAGAAGATATAATAGAGAAACTCTTGAGGTGCGTTTTAAAGGGAAATCTATTGCTGATGTGCTTGATATGACTATTAATCAAGCTGTTGATTTTTTTGCCGGAATACCCAATATTTTAAATAAAATAAAAGTATTGCAAGATATAGGTTTGGGGTATATCAAGTTAGGACAGCCTTCAAGTACTCTTTCAGGAGGAGAAAATCAACGAGTAAAACTTGCTACTGAGCTGTCAAAAAAAGATACAGGCAAGACTATTTTTATTTTAGATGAACCTACAACCGGATTGCATTTTGAAGATATAAATGTATTACTTGGAGTATTGAATAGGCTTGTCGATAAGGGGAATACAGTACTTGTAATCGAACATAATCTGGATGTGATAAAATGTGCTGATTATGTTATTGATATGGGACCTGGTGGGGGAAAAAATGGAGGTAATATAATAGCAACAGGTACTCCCGAGCAAATAGCAACAGGGGCCTCCCCTACATCCCTTTATATAGCCTCAGAGCTTAGTAAATTATGTTAGGTTGAATTTAAATATGCTTTCAGCGAGGATGAGGGTGTCGGGTTTGCCGATATCGAACCATTGATATGTATCGTAAGGTTGATATCCTTTAATATTGAGCGTATTGCAATTGTCAATATAGAAAGGTGTTATTGAAAATTTTGAGTCTGCGCTATAGTGTTCTAATTTGTTAAAGACCGATGGTGAGATGATGTGTACTCCCCCAAATGCTAAAGGGGAGAGATGAGAAATGTTTGTCAGCCCTTTAGGTTTGATTTCACCAGTCGAAATGTTTGTCCATCCTTTTAGATTTTCGTTATTGTCAAAAAGTAAGTATCGGGATGTTTTTCTGTTAGCAACAAGCAATGTGGCATCAGCTCCACTATTGACATGTTTTTTGTACATCTCTAAGATATTTAAATCAGATAAGATGTCGGCATTATGAATTAATATGGGCTCATTCCCATCGAGCCATTGGCGAGCATATAAAATACCTCCTCCTGTATCAAGAAGGTAATTTCGCTCATCGCTAATGTGGATGTTTATACCAAAATTTTTATTTGCATTTAAAAAATCAATGATTTTATCTCCGAAATGATGGATATTTATAACAATATTATCAAATCCATAATTAATTAGGTGTTTTATCACATGCTCGAGCATAGGTACACCATTAACCTGAACTAATGCTTTTGGCATTGAATCGGTAAATGGTTTGAGCCTTGTGCCAAGTCCGGCAGCAAAAATCATCGCTTTCATCATGATATAAATTAATGTTTAGCTTTGAATGTCTGCTCAATATTTTGTTCGCGGTGGACAAGTTCTACTTTTACGTTGAATTTTTTATTAAGATGCTCAGCCATGTGTTGGGCACAATATACTGAACGGTGTTGTCCGCCTGTACAGCCAAAACATACCATCAAATTGGAAAAACCACGCTCTATATATCGTTTTACAGATGCATCAACAAGAGAATAGGCATGTTCAAGAAATTCGATAATTTCTCCATCATCTTCAAGGAATTTCATGACCTGTTGATCAAGCCCTGTAAATGGTTTATAGCGCTCGTATTTTCCTGGATTGTTTACTGCTCGGCAGTCAAATACAAATCCTCCGCCATTCCCCGATGTGTCGTTAGGTATCCCCTTTTTGTACGCAAAACTCATTACTTTTACAGTTAGAGTGCGTTTTTGTAAATCGTCGCTAAATTGTTTAAGGTTAATAAGATTATGTAAGACTTCACTCAAATAAGGATATTCGGGATATGGCTCTTTCAGTAGGTTGCGAAGATTTTCGATTGCAAATGGTACACTTTGAATAAAATGTGGTTTTTTCTCGAAATATCCACGAAATCCATATGCGCCAAGCACTTGAAGAGTACGGAATAGTACAAAATGACGAAGTTGTTCATGAAAATAAGCTTCATCAACGGGTATATATTTACGCAAAGCATCAATATACTCTTTAATTAAGTCGTTGCGCAGACTTTCTGGGAAATTAGCTTTTGCTTGCCACAAGAATGATGCAACGTCGTAGTAGAAAGGTCCTTTTCTACCGCCCTGGAAATCAATGAACCAAGGCTTGCCGTTGTGAATCATCACGTTGCGAGATTGGAAATCACGATACATGAATGTGCTTGACTGACTACGCATCAATACCTCTACCATTGCTTGGAAATCATCTTCAAGACGATCTTCAAGAAACTCCATTCCGGTAGCTTTAAGAAAACAATATTTGAAATAATTTAAATCCCATAAGATTGTGCGAGCATCAAATTCAGGCAACGGATAGCACACATTGAAATCAAGTCCTACCGCTCCAGCAAATTGAACATCAGGAAGTAATCGAATTGTTTTAATGAGTAATTGTCGCTCCTCTTCGCTAAAAACACTTGTAGCTCTACCCTTCTCAATTGCGTTAAACAATAATGTATCTCCAAGATCTTGTTGTACATAAGCCATCTCATCATCGGCACAAGCATGTACTTCAGGGACGGGTAATCCTTTTTCTTTGAAATGCTTGGCAAGATAGAGAAATGCACGATTTTCTTCAATACATGTCCCTAATGCTCCTACCATGGATTGCTCGCCGTTTATACGAAAATAACGACGATTAGAGCCGGATGACGGCAATTCTATAATTGATTCAGGCTCATTTCCGGTTGCCTGATTGTATAATTGATTTAAAATAGTCGTTTCCATCGAGAATTATTAAATATGCAAAGATAATATTTTTGCCACATATTCCCATTTATTTCGAGAAAATACATGATATAATTTACAGAGAGTTTAGAATTAGGTTGTTGGCTTGATCAAGTATGGTTGTATCAAGAGAAGAGAGGTAAATTCGGGTTGTCGATTCGTTATCGTGTCCCATACATTCACTAATTACTGATATAGGTATACTTTTATTATAAGCAATGCTAGCCCATGAATGTCGTGCAACATAAGAAGTAAGGTTTATGTGCAAATTGATAAGTTTTGCTAATTTGTGAAGCTGGTAATTAATCGCTCGAAAAGATTTTAAGTATTGTTTACGTGAATCAATTGAAGACGTATGGTTAATAATAGGAAACAGGTAAATTGAGTTAATTGAAGAATATCGATTAATAATGTCTGTAATGCATTTTTCTAATTTGATAACAAGTTGTTGATTGGTTTTTCTTCGACGATATATCAAATATCCATTATTAATGTTAGCATGGGTAAGATAAGCAATATCAACAAAAGACATGCCTCGTGTATAGAAGCTAAACATAAATATGTCTCTTGCAAAAGCAAGATGTGGTTTATCAATTAAATCATAATTTTTGATATTCTTGATATGCTCTAAGGAAATTGCACGTTTTCTTGTTTGATCGTTACCAGTAAATACTTTCTTAAACGGTTTTCGAGGTTGAATTAAATCTTTATCTACAGCACGATTATATATTGCTCGTAATATACGCATATAAAACGATATAGTGTTGCGAGTTAAATGTTTTTGAATTAGATATTGTTCATATTCGTTGATAATGTCAGATGTAATAGCGTTAAGAGAAAGATCTTGACCATTGCGATAATTCATAAAACTCTTATATGTTGATATATAGGTTTCTGCAGTGCGTATTTTGCCCGATGAAATCATTTGTTCAATTATTGATTGTATAAATTTAAATGTTGATAATTTTTTACTATATTTTGGTCTAAAGGGATGTTTAGATGATAATTTGTCGTTACTTGTTTCTTGATTCAAAAATGAAGATTGTTGAAAATTAATTTTAATAGGTGTCATAATGTTGATTATTTTAGGATTGATGAATTAAAAGTGTTAACTTCGCACAAAATTTATGATATTTATGGCCGACTCATCATTATTGTCTCGACTTGATGGCATTGAAGCTCGCTTTGAGGAAGTGAGTACATTGATTACCGACCCATCGGTAATTGCCGATATGAAACGTTATGTTCGCTTGACAAAGGAATATAAAGATCTTGAGAAATTGACTGGTGCAACTCGCTTGTATCGTCAATTATTAGGTAATATAAAAGAAGCTCGTGAAGTGCTTGATACTGAAAACGATGAAGACCTTCGAGCGATGGCAAAAGAGGAACTTGACATCGCAACAAGTCGTATTCCGGAACTTGAAGAGGAGATAAAATTATTGCTGATTCCCGCTGATCCAGAAGATGGGAAAAATGCTATTGTTGAAATTCGAGGAGGTACCGGGGGAGATGAAGCTGCTATATTTGCCGGTGATTTGTTTAAAATGTATAGCAAATATTGTGAATCTAAAGGTTGGAGTGTAGCTGTTACAAGTTTTAATGAAGGAACAGCCGGAGGGTTTAAAGAGATTGTATTTGCTGTAAGTGGAGAGGGTGTATATGGTATTTTGAAATATGAAAGCGGTGTACATCGAGTTCAGCGAGTACCTGCAACAGAAACACAAGGTCGAGTCCACACATCTGCAGCTACTGTAGCAGTCCTTCCTGAAGCAGAAGAATTTGATGTAGAAATCAATGAGGGAGAAATTAAATGGGATACATTCCGAAGTGGTGGTGCTGGAGGACAAAATGTAAATAAGGTAGAATCTGGTGTCCGTTTGCGTTATATATGGAAAAATCCTATAACAGGAGAAAGCGAAGAAATTCTAATTGAGTGTACGGAAACACGAGATCAGCCAAAGAATAAAGAACGAGCATTGAGTCGTTTGCGTACATTTATTTATGATAAAGAACATCAAAAATATCTTGATGACATTGCTTCTCGTCGCAAAACAATGGTCTCAACAGGAGATCGTTCTGCAAAAATACGTACTTATAACTATCCACAAGGACGTATAACAGACCATCGTATAAATTATACGATATATAATCTTCAAGCATTTGTTGATGGAGATATTCAAGATTGTATTGATCAATTGATTATAGCTGAAAATGCCGAAAAACTCAAGGAAAGTGAACTATAATACTCTCCAAAATATAATTTCATTATGAAAAGAACAGAATTAGTAGAAAATATTCGTAGAAAAGGATCATTTTTGTGTGTTGGGCTTGATCCTGATATAAAAAAAATTCCCGAACATTTATTGAATGAGGAATCTCCCTTATTTGCTTTTAATAAGGCTATAATTGATGCTACAGCTCCATATACGGTGGCATATAAGCCTAATTTGGCATTCTATGAAAGTTTAGGAGTTGAAGGATGGATTGCTTTAGAAAAAACTATTGAATATTTAAAGACAAATTATTCGGATCAGTTTATTATAGCTGATGCTAAGCGTGGAGATATTGGGAACACATCTCAATTATATGCTCGTAGTTTCTTTGAACATCTTGATGTTGATGCTATTACTGTTGCTCCGTATATGGGAGAAGATAGCGTAACGCCATTTCTTGGATATGAAGGTAAATGGGTAATTTTGCTTGCTTTGACATCAAATAAAGGTTCCCATGATTTTCAATTAATTGCTGATAATGAAGGGAAACGTTTATTTGAACATGTACTTGAGACTTCGGCAAAATGGGCATCTGATGAAGAAATGATGTATGTTGTTGGTGCGACTCAAGGAGAGATGTTTAAAGATATTCGTGCAGTTTCACCAAATAGTTTCTTGCTTGTACCTGGCGTAGGAGCTCAAGGTGGCAGTCTACAAGAGGTGGCAAAATATGGCATGATTGATGATTGCGGATTGTTAGTAAATTCATCTCGTGGTATTATATATGCATCAAAAGGTGAAAATTTTGCTGAAGCAGCAGGAAATGAAGCAAAAAAATTACGTGATGAAATGACCGAATTATTAAAAGCTAGTAACATCATTTAGTCAGTTTAAATTTATTTGTTTCAGAAAAATAAAGTAAATTTGCACTACAAAGGAAAACAAGTATAACAATTTTAAATATAAGGTAAAATGACAATTGACAATTACAAATTTGCCGGTAAAAAGGCAATCGTCAGAGTTGACTTTAATGTACCATTGGATGAAAATGGTAAGATCACTGATGACACACGTATTCGTGGCGCTCTCCCTACT
This sequence comes from uncultured Muribaculaceae bacterium, assembly GCA_964497305.1. GTDB lineage: Bacteria > Bacteroidota > Bacteroidia > Bacteroidales > Muribaculaceae > RGIG4079. Next base: position 7,134 of record CAZCEB010000016.1, read on the forward strand.
CTAAAGAAAATTCTTGCTGATGGTGGCGCTCTTATCATCATGTCTCACATGGGCAAACCAAAAGGTAAGGTTAATCCTAAATTTTCTCTTTCTCAAATCAAAGATGCTGTAGCAGCTGCTCTTGGAACAGATGTTAAATTTGCTCCTGATTGTGCTAAAGCTGCTGATGCCGCTGCCGCTCTTAAACCAGGTGAAGTGTTGTTACTTGAAAACCTTCGTTTCTATCCTGAAGAAGAAGGGAAACCTGTAGGTATCGATAAAGAAGATCCTGCATACGAAGCAGCTAAAAAAGAAATGAAAGAAAGTCAAAAAGCATTTGCTAAAACTCTTGCAAGCTATGCAGATTGTTATGTAAACGATGCTTTTGGTACAGCTCATCGTAAACATGCTTCTACTGCAGTTATAGCAGACAGCTTTGATGCTGACAACAAGATGCTTGGCTATTTGATGGAAAAAGAAGTAAATGCAGTTGATGCAATTCTTAGCGATATCAAACGTCCATTTACAGCAATCATGGGTGGATCTAAAGTTTCAACTAAAATCGGTATCATTGAAAATTTGATGGATAAAGTTGATAACTTGATTCTTTGTGGTGGTATGACATATACATTTGCAAAAGCTCAAGGTGGTAAAATCGGTCTTTCAATTTGCGAAGATGATAAATTGGATCTCGCTCTTGACATCATGAAGAAAGCCAAAGAAAAAGGTGTAAATCTTGTCCTTGGTACAGATTGTGTTGCAGGAGATAAGTTTAGCAATGATGCTAATACTCAAATCGCTTCAGTAATGGATATTCCAGAAGGATGGGAAGGTATGGATGCCGGTCCTGAAACACAAAAAGCATTTGCTGATGCTATCAAAGGAGCTAAAACTATTCTTTGGAATGGTCCAGCCGGAGTATTTGAATTTGATACATTTGCAGTTGGCTCTAAAGCTGTAGCTGATGCAATTGTAGAAGCAACTGCTAATGGAGCGTTCTCTCTTGTTGGAGGTGGCGATTCTGTAGCATGTGTAAACAAATTTGGTTTGGCAGATAAAGTTTCTTATGTATCAACCGGAGGTGGAGCTCTACTTGAAGCTATTGAAGGAAAAGTTCTCCCAGGAATTGCAGCTATTAAAGGATAAGAAATAAATTATATAGTTGTTTACTCGGTGTGTTTCGATGAGGCACACCGAGTTTTTTCTTATCTTTGTAGTATGTTAAGCATCACACCTGAAATTAGTAAATGGATTGAGGAACATCAATATGATGATGTGTCAAGGTTAAGACTTCGTTATCATAAGCAGATGACTGAGGAATTGGAATTTGCAATTATGCAAATAGAATGTCGCAAAAAAGCCTCTAAAAAATTATATCAAACATTACAAAACAAACAATTTGTATTCCCGACTACATTGTCAGCCGAACAATGTACGTCTGATTTATTATCTGATTATCACTCCACATTAATAAATGATGGAATTACTCTTGTCGATTTAACAAGTGGGTTGGGCATCGATGCATATCATTTTGCAAGAAAAGCAAAAC
>CAZCEB010000016.1:8671-14483 GCA_964497305.1 uncultured Muribaculaceae bacterium
AAAAGCATTGAGAAATTATTATCCGCTTACCCGAATGCAAAAATTTTAGGACTTAACAATGTTATTGCTGAGAATGTTGATTGTTGTGAATTTATAGAACGGACTAATATACATTTTGATGTAGCATTTATAGATCCGGCTCGAAGAGGTAATAACGGTCAGCGATTATTTGCATTAAGTGATTGTGAGCCTGATGTTACAGCCATAATTGATGTAATAAAGAAAAAGTGTGATAAATTAATAATAAAAGCATCTCCAATGCTTGATGTCTCGCAAGTACAACGTGAATTGCCAGAGATTTCGGAGGTTTATGCAATTGGAACTCAGCAAGAATGTAAAGAAGTTGTAGCAATTTTAGATTTTACAACTAAGGTCGAGTTTGTTAACATTCATGCTGTAACATTGACAAAAGATGAAACAATAAAATTTTCATTTGGGCAAAATGATGAATTGAACTCATCTCCTAATTATAAGATACCACAAGAGCAAGAATATTTATATGAACCATTTCCGACAGTTATGAAAGTAGCTCCGTTTAGATTACTATCTAAAAAATATAATGTGTCTAAATTACACAATAACACACATTTATATACCTCTCAAGTTTATATTAAAGATTTTCCGGGGGAAATATTTAAAATTGATCGAATAATCCCATTTGCATCAAAGGAAATAAAGAAATTTTCAGCACAATATCCCTGCATAAATGTAGCAACACGCAATTTTTTAATGTCAACTGATGATTTGCGACGAAAATTAAAGGTGAAAGATGGCGGAGAAAATAAAGTGTTTGGATGTGTTGTTGCCGATGGCTCTCGTCAGTTGGTTGTTGTGTCTAAATTGTAATTTGTCGATTATTTTTCAAATAATCGAGCCATTGAACGTTTATCTTCACGTTCTTTAATAGATTGACGCTTGTCATATTCTTTTTTGCCTCGCCCTACTCCTATGACAAGTTTCGCTAATCCTCTATCGTTAATAAATAATTTCATGGGTATAATTGAAAATCCGGTTTCTTTTCCATTTTTTTCAATTTTAGCAATTTCTTTCTTGTTTAATAAAAGTTTTCGGTCTCTCCGTGCAACATGATTATTATATGTGCCGTAGAAATATTCTGCGATATACATGTTTTTTACCCACACTTCCCCATTGTTTACATAACAAAAGGTGTCGGTAAGCCCTGCTTTGCCTAAACGAATTGATTTAATTTCAGTTCCTGTCAATACAATACCGGCTGTATATGTTTCAATAATATTGTAATCAAATGTCGCTCTACGATTTTTTATATTTATTTCTTTAAAATTCATATAGTGAAATTATGACGGAAGAATGAAATTAAATAAAGCCTGTAATATGTATGGAGTAACAATAATAGATATTATTGATAATAACATAAAATGCACAATTTTAGTTTTGTTTACAGCCATATATTTAGTGCCTTTCCACATGACAATTGCAACAAATATAGGTAAAAATTGAACAATTGATAATTCTATTGGCAGGCAGTTTTCAATAATTCGAATAATTGCAAGTATAGCAATATTAAAAGTAATGAAAGTTGTAATTCGTTTCTCATTAGGCTCTCCATCTATATATTTAGGAATATATACAGAGAATAAAAATATAGCAATAAAATAAGATGCAAAATATTGAACAAATGTAATAATTGATTTTTGTAAGAGTACGATTAGCCCATTATCATTGAAAAAATAAGTAATGAATGTTGACAATGCCGTTATTCCTAAAAGAGGATATAACCCCTCCGACGCTAATAATTTAGCATCACGACCTTCATGAGATATATCTTCCCATCCCGGTGTTGGGGAAATAATTAACTGAAACAGGTATTTTAAAAATTTGAGCATTAAAAATTTAATTTGTTCGACAAAGTTAATAATTATCGATGGTATTTCGACTAAAAATACTAAATTTGTAGATAATTTTAGAACTAACAAATATTATTGATAATATGTTAAAAACAATTCTTTCAATATCAGGACGCCCAGGGCTATTTAAATTAGTCAATCAAGGGAAAAATATGCTAATCGTAGAATCTTTATTGACAGGAAAAAGAACTCCTGCTTATGCTCATGATAAAGTAATTTCTCTTGGAGATATTGCTATTTATACAAATGAGGAGGATATTCCTTTGTCAGATGTATTTGAAGCGATAAAAGCAAAAAATGAGGGCAAACAGGTTGATGTAAAAGCAATGGGTGGTGATAAAGAAATCCGAGCTTATTTTGCGGAGATATTACCTGATTTTGATGATGAAAGAGTTTATACTAATGATATAAAGAAAGTATTTAGTTGGTATAATCAATTAATTGCAGCAGGGTTTGAGACTTTTAAGGCTGAAGAAACAGAAGCAGAAAAAACAGAAGAATAAAATTAGAACAAATTAATAAAAATAATGGCTACGATTTTCGTAGCCATTATTTTTATTATAAAGTTATAGCATCAGGGACGATTTCGTCTGTAATAGCAATCTTGACGACTTCCATAACAGTAGAGACATAATGAAATTTCAAGTCAGAAATATATTTTTCGCTGATATCTTCGACATCTTTTCTGTTCTCTTTAGAGATAATAATGTCGGTTATGCCGGCACGCTTTGCCGCTAAAATTTTTTCTTTAATACCTCCTACCGGAAGAACTTTACCTCGTAGTGTTATCTCTCCTGTCATGGCTACACGATCACGTACTTTTTTCTGAGTAAATGTAGAGATTATAGATGTTGCCATAGTAATACCTGCTGATGGTCCATCTTTGGGTATAGCTCCTTCCGGAACATGTATGTGAAGTGTATATTTATCAAATAATTCACTATCAATTCCTAATTGAGGCGCATGAGATTTTACATATTGTAAAGCTATCACAGCCGATTCTTTCATTACATCCCCAAGATTTCCGGTGAGTGTCAATTTTTCACCCTTTGCTTTGGCGAGGGAAGATTCAATAAATAGGATTTCTCCACCCACAGCAGTCCATGCAAGACCTGTTACAACACCGGCAAAATTATTCCCTTCATATCGGTCTTTGTTGTATATTTCAACTCCTAATAAATCTTTTAGATGTTCAGGTTGTAGTTCTGATGAATACTCTTCCCCACTCATTTTCTTTAAAACAATCTTTCGAATGATGGTCGATATTTTTTTCTCAAGTTGTCTCACTCCACTTTCAGAGGTATAACATTCAATTATTTTTATAATACAATCACGAGAGAATTTAATATCGTTGTCAGAAAAATTATGCACTTTAAGAATGCGAGGAAGAATGTGTCTTATTGCAATTTCAACTTTTTCTTCAAGAAGATATCCTGATATATCTATAATCTCCATGCGATCAAGAAGTGGCTGGGATAAAGTCGATAAAGTATTAGCTGTAGCGATGAATAAGACCTTAGATAGGTCAAAATCCACATCTATATAATTATCGTGGAAATGGCAATTTTGCTCTGGATCAAGAACTTCAAGTAATGCTGCCGATGGATCTCCATGAAAATCATTACGTCCGATTTTATCAATTTCATCCAATAAAAGTACCGGATTTGATGAGCCACTGCGTTTAACAGCATCTATAATACGTCCCGGCATGGCACCAATATACGTGCGTCGGTGTCCGCGAATCTCTGCTTCATCATGTAAGCCTCCAAGAGAAACACGTTGGTAATTTCTACCTAAAGATCGAGCTATAGATTGACCTAAAGAGGTTTTCCCCACTCCCGGCGCGCCACAAAGACACAATATAGGAGCTTTGCCATCAGGTGTATTCATCAAGACCGCAAGTTGTTCAAGAATACGTTCTTTAACCTTTTCAAGACCATAGTGATCTTCATTCAATATTTCTTTAGCTTTATTGAAATCGGTATTCAATGGAGTTGACTTATCCCAAGGCAAATCCAATAGAGTCTCTAAATAAGAGTATTGAACAGAGTATTCCGGACTTTGTGGGTTTAATCGCCTTAACTTATCTAATTCTCGATTGAAAACAGTTTCAACATGTTCCGGAAAATTAATCTCATCTGCTTTTTTACTCAATACTTCGGAGTCATCTTCATCTCCGTAGAGTTCTTGGCGTATAGCCTCCATTTGTTGTTGGAGGAACATATTACGCTGATTCTCATTAATATTTTGTTTTGCTCGTTCTTGAATTTCATGGCTGATATCAACCATTTGCTCGTTTTTGGTTAATTCTGTGAGTAGCGCAAATGCACGTTCCTTTATGCGATATTTTGCTAACAATGATTCTTTGAAACTAATATCAAAAGGAGTGTGAGTCGCTACAAGATTAATAAGTCCGACAGGCTCAGGATAATTTGCTATACTAAAAACAAGTTCAGCAGGCTCTTCCGATGTCTTTTTGAGAATTTTTAATGTTGTATTTTTTATTGCTGTAGAGAGAGCAACAAATTCTTTATCAGATTCTCTTGGAGCAATATCGTTTATGATTTTAACCTTTGCCGATAATTGAGCTTCAGGAATTGTTACACCATCCCCTACCCCCACAATTTTAAATTTATCGCGGGCTCTAATTATAGCAGTATGAGTCCCGTCTGGGAGATTGAAAATTTTAAGGACATCGGCAACCACCCCATATTTATATAAACCATTGACAATAGTAGGACTTTCTTCATCCGGATTTAATTGGCAAACGACACCAATGGGAATGTCGTTCTTGGCTGCTATATCACAAGTAACATAAGAATTAGTACGACCAAGAGAAATCGGAATAGTTACTCCTGGAAATAAAACCAAATTTCGAGTTGCAATTAATGGTAAGTCATTAACATTCGGCTCGATTGTGAATTTAGTTGGATCTATGTCAATTTGTCCTATTGGAACAATTTTAGTGTTCTCGATATTTGAAGAGTTGCTCATATTTATCTACAAAATGAATTTACACATTACTTATGCAAATAATATGCCAAAAGCGTAAAAACGATATAAAATATCAAATAACATACATTTTGAAATATGACAAAATGATAGCAAAAGTGTCAATTTGATAAAATGATGTTGTGTAACATGTTTTTGTTTTGTTGCAATTTCAAAATTAATTGCTATTTTGCGAAACATTTTTCAATAAACGAAATACTAACAATTAAAATCTCTAATAACATGAAAGTTTATCAAACTAATGAAATCAAAAACATAGCCTTGCTTGGTAGCAAAGGCTCGGGTAAAACCACGCTCGCTGAAGCAATGCTTTACGAGTGTGGAGTTATAAAACGTCGTGGTACAGTAGATGCAAAAAACACTGTTAGCGATTATTTCCCGGTTGAGAAAGAATATGGATATTCTGTGTTTTCAACCGTTTTTTATGCCGAATTTTTAGGAAAGAAACTCAATGTTATAGACTGTCCGGGAGCTGATGACTTTGTTGGTAGTGCAATCACAGCACTTAGTGTAACAGATACCGGTCTCATAGTTATTAACGGGCAATATGGCGTTGAAGTTGGTACACAAAATATTTTCCGCACAACAGCATCGTTGAAAAAACCGGTAATTTTTGCGATGAATCAACTTGATGGCGAAAAGGCTGATTATGACAATGTGCTTGAACAAATGAGAGAAATCTTTGGCAGTAAAGTTGTCCCCATTCAATATCCATTGACTTGTGGTCCCGGTTTCAATGCCATGATAGATGTTCTTTTGATGAAAAAATATTCATGGGGACCTGATGGAGGTGTGCCTACTATTGAGGAAATTCCGGCTGAAGAGATGGAAAAAGCCAAAGAATTGCATCAACAACTTGTCGAAGCAGCTGCTGAGAACGACGAAACTTTGATGGAAAAATTCTTTGACCAAGG
>CAZCEB010000017.1:0-14374 GCA_964497305.1 uncultured Muribaculaceae bacterium
CCGGTGGTAAGCGAAGCGCCACCACCGGATGCGAGCCACAGGCAATAAGCGTCGGGAAGACGCTACTATACATAAAAGCATGCAATGATATTACCCAAATAGCGTGTTCCCTACGCAACTGATATTGCCACTTTTACCCCGTGAAACATCACGGGGCTATTGATATTTAGCCCTTCGGGCAATTTTTCTCTCTTTCCTTTTTCATTTTTCAACTCTCAACTTTCAAACAAACACAACAAGCGCCTACTCATTGAGTAAGCGCTTGTCTTTTATTTGCGAGTCAAGGTTCACAACTACCCCTCAGTCCTTCGGACAGCTCCCCTACAATAGGGGAGCAACTTTTTTAAGACTTAAATAGTTCTCCCCCTAAGGGGGAGGGGGAGTGGGTTGAAAACCCGAGGGGGTACAATAACCTCTTGACTACTTAACCACTTTTGTTACTTTGTTGCCTTGTTTCATGATGTAAACACCATTTTCAGGGTTGGCAACTTCAATGCCTTGAAGGTTATAGTAAACAGCAGGAACGTTGTTGTCAGCGTCAATGTTTTCTATGCCTGAAGATGATGTTTCAACAAGTAGAGTCATTTCCTTAAGGTTAACGGTGAAATTATAAATTCCCGGTAGAATCATCCATGCATTGGGGGCTGATCCGCCATTTGTAATTGTTGCAGTTTGTCCGGCACTAATGGCTTCATCTTTAGAAGTAGCACCATAGCGAGCAGCTTTGTTTACATCATCCCATGAGCCTGTTGTAGTGTTGAATGAGAAATAACAATGAGTGTTTGTCCCTTCAGGAACAAGCTCAATATCTGATATTGTGTAAACCCCTTCGTCATCAATAGGATCAAGAATTGCTCCATCAAAAGATGGGTCCCAATTAGCGTCAACTAAGTTTCCGCAAAGGAATAGTGCGTCGGGATAAGAAACAGATGTGGAGCCTCCTTCAAGAAGAATGGTTGCTTTTGCAAGGTCGATGGTAACGTCAAATGTGCCATCTCGTTCAATGGGTATATTACCACAATATTGAAGGTATAGGCTACCGGGAGTCCCAATCATGATAGTTTTATCATCAGAGCTACACATCCCTTTAGCATTGAATTGATCCCAAGAACCTTTTGTGCGAGAAATTTTACAAGTTGCACCATAGTAGTTGTTTCCACCCATTTCGTAGTTTTGGTTTGTGAATACCACGTTAGCACGATAGTATACACCTTTAGTGGCATCGTAAGGGATTTCAAGAGGGTTTCCCGGATTCCAACTACCATCATTGCCTGTCATATAAAGAGGAGTTCCTGTAAGGTCGGGCTCCGGAGTTTCTGTTTCTGCTTTTAAAGTCATTGCAGTCAAGTCAACAGTAATAGTCCACACACCAGTCCATGGAAGCACTATATCTCCTCCATCTTTGTTTACTGAAAGTTTTACTGTGCCACCATTTGTGATCGCTGCATCGGGGGTAAGATTCCCTGTATTGAATTGATCCCATGAACCTTTTGATGTAGAAATTTTGAATGAAGAAGATGCCTCGTCAAGTTCAAGGGTGTAAACTCCATTAGAATAAGTAAATTCTGCCGGATTAGAAGGGTCCCAATTGCCGAGAGCTGCACTGCCACCCACTGCATATAGGGCTGCTTGAGCTGAAATGTTGCTTGTCATTAATATTGCTGTTGCGACAAGCATAATGTTACGTAAAAGTTTTTTCATAAAATAAAGTTTTAATGTATGATATAATCTGTGCCGTAAAGATAATGAATTTTATTAAAAAAGAGAAGAGAAAGGAAAAATGAGATTTGAAAAAATAGAAATGAGAAATAAGATTGCCCGAAGGGCTAAATCTCAGAGTTGACAAGGTTAAACTGTTCCCCTAAAATAAACAAGCGCCTACTCATTGAGTAAGCGCTTGTCTTTTATTTGCGAGTCAAGGTTCACAACTACCCCTCAGTCCTTCGGACAGCTCCCCTACAATAGGGGAGCAACTTTTTTAAGACTTAAATAGTTCTCCCCCTAAGGGGGAGGGGGAGTGGGTTGAAAACCCGAGGGGGTACAATAACCTCTTGACTACTTAACCACTTTTGTTACTTTGTTGCCTTGTTTCATGATGTAAACACCATTTTCAGGGTTGGCAACTTCAACACCTTGAAGGTTATAGTAAACAGCAGGAGCGTTGTTGTCAGCGTCGATGCTTTCTACACCTGTAGTTGATTTAGTAACAACCATTGTCATGTTTACAAGGTCAACAATGAAATTGTAAGTACCTGGTTCAACCATCCAAGCATTAGGATTAGTTCCGCCATTTACTACTGTCATGTTTTCTCCAAGAGTAACAGCTTCATCAGCTGAAGTAGCACCATAGCGAGCAGAACTATTTACATCATCCCATGAGCCTGTTGTAGTGTTGAATGAGAAATATGCATTAGCATTTCCGTCAACCGCAACAAGTGCTACATTTTCGATAGCATAAACGCCTTCTTCGGTAGAATCAAGGATTGCTCCATCGTAAGCAGGATCCCAGTTAGCATCTTTCAAATTACCGCAAAGGAATAAAGCATCAGGGTAATTAATCACTTCTTCAAGAAGAATTGTTGCATTTACCATGTCGATAGTGATATTGAATGTACCGGTACGTTCAACAGGAATATTACCACAATATTGAAGATATAGGCTACATAGAGTGCCGATTATGATAGTGGCATCGTTAGAACTACAGATACCATTACTGTTGAAATCATCCCAAGTTCCTTTAGTACGTGAGATTTTACATTCTGTGTTTGTGAATTCTACGCCGGCAATATAGTATGCACCTTTAGTAGCATCGTAAGGGATTTCAAGCGGGTTTGCAGGGTCCCAACCATTGTTGTAACCTACCATGTAAAGAGGTTCGTAAGAAGGAGCCGGTTCCGGCGTTTCAGTTGTTGCAGTCAATGTAGAAAGGTCGGCAGCAACAGTGATAGTCCACACACCTGCCCATGGAAGAATGATGTTACTTGCGTCTTTGTTTACAGAAAGATTTACAATACCACCATTAGTGATGGCTGCATCAATAGCGAGATTTCCTGAGTTGAAAGTATCCCAATCACCTTTTTGGGTAGAAATTTTGAATTGAGTAGTGTTTTCATCAACTGTGATTACATAGTTTTCACCATCAAATTCAAATTCAGCAGCGTTTGCAGGATCCCAGTTTCCACCTACGTTTTCACCTGTGATGTATAGAGGATCAGCAGTAGGCTCTACAGGAGCAGTATAGCAAATGGCATATTGAGCAGCAGCCTTAGTAGTAAAGTCATTGTTTTCACGTGGGATAGAGAAGCCTTTTAAGTATTCACCTGAGTTACCACAGATATAAATGTTGCCTGCAAGGTCCCATGCGATGTCATTAACGTTTCTTCCGATACCATGTGTGATGGTATATATTTCAGTTAATGTAGGAGTATTGTCCTCGGCATATGTAATGTCATAAATTGAGAAAGTTGTAAGCGAAGAAGCGATTGCAACTTGAGTGAAATCAGAATTAAAACGGAAACCACCGCCACCGCGGACAGTAGAAGCATCTTTATATATTTCATTGCCATTAGCATCAATATAAACAAGAGCAGGAGATGTTTCAGAAATAGTTGTAGACGTACGATATTGAGAATACCAAATACCTCCACGATTGTCATATGTTACGTTAACGCTAGAATAACTTGCTGTATATTTTCCAGAAAGAGCAGAAATTGCAGTCGGTGCTGAACTCCAAGTTTGAGCAGTTCCTAAAGAATATTCATCGACTCTTGTTGCGCCAGGAGTATATGTTAAAGGGAATATTTTTTTTTGTCCAGAGAGTAAGATGAGTTTTAAATTTTCTCCTTCTCCCTTAATGTCAAAGCCTTGGTTTGGAGCAGAAATGAATGTGCCATCAGCAAGGGTGTAAGCATATGTTGTAGCGTCAACGGCTCCACCTGTGAATATGGGTTCTAATTTGTTTTCGTTGAGGAGTGTATTAGCATCTGCTGCAAATAAGTAATCACCATTGTCATTTTGACGTGTAACATAAATTTTTCCTGTTTTGTCAACTCTGACGCGACATAAATCAGCTCCAGATGTATTTCCTCCAGTCGAATTAACGACGTAGTAATCTAAAGTTAAACCTCCGTTGAAGCCATATTTACCTGTAGCCGGGTTAATAATTGAATCCATATCGGCAGTAAATGCATATAGACCAAGACCTCCACTTGTTGTTGTATTGCTGTGGTATATTCCTTTTTCTGTAGACATTCCTTCTGTTACATAGATATTACCAAAAGTGGGATTTTCCATATTGTTGTCAACATCTACTCCACGTGGGTGATAGAAACGTAAAGCTGCAAATTCTTCCATTGCGGCTTTAGCTGCGCCGGTAACTTTTACTTCCCAGTTGTAGCAGCCGTCAGAAAGACCGGCAAGTTCTACTGTAGTAGTGTGAGCGCCTTTTGTGAGGAAATCTCCTTCAAGGTCAACTGTTTTAACAACTGTTCCTTCGCCACCAATGAGGTTAATAGCTACAGCAGTAGCGTCGGCATTAAGAGAGTAATTGATTGTAACTACACCTTCTTCCGATGTGCTTGAAAGTGCATAAGCAAATGGGTTAGCTGTTCCACCTGTTGCAGGAGTAACTGCAGTAGCCGCATAAGCATTACCTGCCATGAGTAATGTAGCTCCGGCAAGCATGAGATTACGTAAAGTTTTTTTCATAAAAATAAATATTAAAAATTGGTATTATTGTTTGCTATGATATAATTTGCGTTATGGTCAATGCCTTTTCATGATAATGGTGGAGTATAGCGGACTCGAACCGCTCACCTCGACACTGCCAGTGTCGCGCTCTAGCCGGATGAGCTAATACCCCAATGTTTTGTCCCACAAAGATATATATTTTTTTGCAATATGAAAACAACAGCGAGATTTTTTTACATTAAAGGGAGATAGGAATTTTATAAATTTATCGGTTTAATATTTTGTCTAAGGTAACCGGTGGCTCAAGCCTCGGTTACCTTAGACGGCGGTCTTGATCGCTTGACATATAAAGTCAAGGACTATATTGCAGAGTTTTTTCTACGTAAATTATATTGATAGTCGATGTAGGGTGTTGAGGAGATCGCGGTTGATGGGCTTGTCATTTTTGATGGCCTTAGAGAATGGCACATATACGATCTCATCGTTTTTGACACCAATCATTACATTGCGTTGGTCATCGAGCAGCGCATCAATAGCTGCCGCTCCCATGCGAGAGGCGAGGATGCGGTCATGTGCTGTTGGAGAGCCCCCTCGTTGTAGGTGTCCAAGTATAGATACTCGCACGTTATATCCCGGATATTCATTGTTTACGCGCTCAGCAAGAGCCATTGCCCCTCCTGTTTCAGGGCTTTCGGCAACAAGTACGATTGATGAGTTTTTGCTTTTGCGGAACCCGTTTTGTATGAGTTCTGCAAGTTGGTCAACTTCGGTTGATATTTCCGGGATGATGGCTGCTTCAGCTCCCGATGCGATAGCTCCGTTAAGAGCGAGGAAACCGGCATCACGTCCCATAACTTCAATAAAGAACAATCGCTCATGGCTTGTCGCTGTGTCGCGTATCTTGTCGACACATTGCATGATTGTATTGAGGGCTGTGTCATAGCCTATAGTGGTGTCGGTGCCGTAGAGGTCATTGTCGATAGTTCCCGGCAGTCCGATGATGGGCAGATTAAATTCGTTGGCAAATATGCGAGCTCCTGTTAAAGATCCGTCTCCGCCAATAACAACAAGTGCGTCAATGTCGTGGCTACGAAGAACTTCATAGGCTTGTTTGCGTCCCTCTTCGGTTTGGAACTCCTTGCAACGAGCAGTTTTAAGGATTGTGCCCCCCATTTGTATGATATTTGACACGTTTTGAGTTTTGAAATCAACGATTTCATTTGTTATGAGTCCGCGATATCCGCGATATATCCCTTTTACTGAAATTCCTGCATATATTGCCGAGCGTGTAACGGCACGTATTGCTGCATTCATTCCCGGTGCATCACCTCCTGATGTAAGGATTCCTATGCATTTTATTCCTGCCATATTTTATCAGTTTTATAAGTTACTATCTATAGAATTAACAATCTTAATTGCAAAGATAGTGTAATTAAGGAATAATTAATAGTTAACAATTAATAATTGGGCTATCGTTATTCATCAATAGAATAATTTAAGAAATCGACGAGAGGTTTGAGTCGGGAAAATCTTTCGGCAGAGATTTCTACCCATGCAGGATTGGTAAAGAATTTTTCTTTGCATGAGCAAAGACGACCATATTCTTTTAGCTTTAACAATTCGGCTTGAGGGTGGTTTTTATCCCATCCGGTTGGGACTTTTTTTAGTTTATCCCCAATCCAATTAGGGAAATGGTCTGTTAACCGGTTATTGTAGATGATACTTTCAAATTCTTCAATATTATCAACGATGGCGTGGCGCAACTTGCGAAGTGTAGGAGCATCAGGACACCATATACCACCATATAATCCTGAGCCTCCCCACAAGTTTTCTTCGTCAATGCCCATGTGAAGATAGTATCCTGCATGAGTGGTTTTTCGTCCCCATGGACTTATTGCTGCCGAGAAGAATGTTTTATAAGGTGATTTGTCTTGAGAAAAACGTGTGTCGCGATAAAAACGATAGGCACATGTTTTAGCTGATTGAGAGGAAAGAGAGGGTTCCCATGTTGACATTAATGATAACAGTCGATTGAGGTCTTCCATCCATTGGGCGCGAAGGTCGTCATATTCGTTTTTGTGAGCATGAAACCAATCGCGGTGGTTATTGGCAGCCACTTGTCTCAGAAAGTCAAAAAGTTTTATAGTATAATACATAGAAGTTATTTAATATCTTCCCACTCGGCGTCGGTAACTTGTTGCTCGATTTTGAATTTTTTAGATGTTGATGTCTCTTCGTTATCAAGTGTATTGTCGTGCTCAACCTCTTCAAATTCTACATATTCTCCGACATTGCTGTCAAAAATTTTCTCTTTATAAGACGTTGTGTTGTGGTTTTTGCTCTTGTGTTGTCCCCATTTGGTCCCTGTCGCTTGTTCAAATGCCTGGCGTGCTTGTTTATGAGCTTTCCTGATTGCCCAAAAGAATTTAATGAGAGGCCAAACAATGAATACGATAAAAAATATTATAAGTAAATCCCAAAACATATTAATATTAATGACATTAATAAAAGAGAGGAAATGTGATAGTGATTATTTCTCACGAGTGCGAGTCATCACAGAAATGATGATGTAGAAACAGATTGTCCAAGCGAAGCCCGCAATTCCTGTCGTGAGCACAAAAAGTATTGCCGCAATGATTATTGCGTATCGTTTGAAATTTTCTTTCCAATCAAAGTTCTTGAATTTCAAAGAGAACATTGGAAGGTTGGTGATCATCAGGAATGACACTCCAAGCAACAAAATGATTAGAATTGTGTTGCCGGGGTACTGATGAGTGTGTATCCATGAACATATTCCAATCCAAAATAATGCGTTTGCCGGAATAGGTAGTCCGCGGAAAGAGGTTGTCTGTAATTCGTCAACGTTGAATTTTGCTAAGCGCAAAGCTCCAAATACAACGATTGCCAACGCAAAATAAGAAGTCCATGAGCCATCGTTGTAGTTGTTCATTGTGTTATACATCAATAATGCGGGGGCAAGACCGAAACTGATTAAGTCGGCAAGGGAGTCAAGTTCTTTTCCTACAAGAGAGTAGAGGTGAAGCAGACGAGCGGCAGCGCCATCGCAAAAATCAAAAAGGGCTGCTGCTCCTATAAATATAAATGCCCATTGATAACCAAATAATGCTCCATATTGTTCGTCGCAAGAGAATGAGATTATACATGCTAAACATCCTGAGATGAGATTAAGGCATGTGATGCTGTTTGGTATTTGGGCTTTTATACGTTTTAACATGTTCTATGACTTGAGGCGAGCAACCTCGGTAATACCACCGATGGTTTTGTCGCCGATTTTTACTAATATCTCGGTGTCAAGTGGTAGAAATATGTCTACTCGAGAACCGAATTTGATGAATCCCATGTGATCTTCGATAGATGCCTCATCACCTGGCTCGGCATAAGTAACAATGCGTCGCGCCATCGCTCCGGCAATTTGTCTCATGAGTATTTTTTGCCCGTTTTTTGTCTCAATGACAACTGTAGAGCGTTCATTTTCAGTGCTTGATTTGGGGAGATATGCTGCCATAAATCGACCGGGATGGTGTTTGACAAATAACACTTTCCCATCCACAGGAAACCAATTGGCATGAACATTAAATACTGTCATGAAAACAGAAAGTTGTATTACACGACAATTTAGATATTCACTCTCAAAAGTTTCTTCAAGGGCAACAACTTTTCCGTCGGCCGATGCAACTACGACATTTTCGCGGTTGCCGTTAAAATGTCGACGAGGTGAACGGAAGAAATTGACCACCGATAGGAATAAAATTGCTGAAACTGCTGTAACCGGAATGGCTGCGGGTTTCACATATAACCACATTGGGATATTTATTGCTAATAAGATTAAGAGCAATATAAGAATAATGTTGGTTCCTTCGTGATGTATTTTTACTTTCATCCTATGGTATTGTGTAGTATAATCACACAAAGATAATAGATTTTTTATTTTAAGCCAAATAATTGGTCGTTTATTCGCATATATGCAAAAAAAAAGAGTGACCAAAAATCCGAAGATTTAATGCTCACTCTCCTCTCTCCTCTGCGGTATGGACGGGACTCGAACCCGCGACCCCCTGCGTGACAGGCAGGTATTCTAACCAGCTGAACTACCACACCATTTTTTTTGAGGTGCATTACAGTTTATTGCTGTTTTGCGAGTGCAAAGATAAAGCGACTTTTTTAATCCTGCAAATTTTTTCGCAAAAAAATGCGATATTTTTTATTTTTCTTTGATTTTTCTATTGTTGCCAATTAATATTGTGGCTCTTTTAATGTTTATGAGAGTGCTACAGAATGTTTGTTCTTGAGTAGAGTTTTGAATAAATTGTGATTTATTGTAAATTTGCCCAAAGGGCTTAATTTTAATAGCCGAGGGATTGGGCGAAGCCTTCCCTCGGAAAAGGATAGGCATAGAGATGCGTCGGAAAGACGCTATTTAAATAAAAAACTAACACAAAAAAAAGAGGTATGAGTTTTACAAAGTCGTTATATCACATCGTTTTCAGTACTAAAAGGCGAGAGTCAACAATAAATACTGAAAACGAAACACAATTATATGCATATATAATGGGTGTAATCTGCAATATAGGAGGACATCTTTATCGTATAGGAGGAATGCCTGATCATATCCATATCTTAACGAGCATTCCGGCGACAAAAAGTCTATCGGATTTTGTGAAAACAATAAAACAGTCGTCAAGTTTATGGATGCGAGAGAATTTAGATTTCCCTTTGTGGAATGGTTTGGAAGATGGGTATGGTGCATTTACGTATTCTCAAAAAGAGATACCAAAAATTGTAAATTATATTAAAGGGCAAAAGGAACACCATAAACACACGTCTTTTGCATAAGAATACAGAACATGGCTCATTGAAATGGGAGTGTCTCCTAATGAGCCTTATTTCCCTAAATTATAGTAGCGTCTTTCCGACGCTTTATTATGGAATCTTTTTTCCGGGGGGAATAATCCCCCGGCTATTTAAGTATAGCCCTATCGGGCATTCCATTCTATATGCGTTAATTTTTGCTTACGTTTCATAATGGGAATTTTCCCATAGCTGTCGCAATGCGTCTCTCCGGTAAATCGTTAGATTAATTCAATGCCAGAGGCTGCACATTTGGTAATTTGTTCTTCGGGCCAAATGCTTGCTTGTACTTCCCCTACGTGGGCTTTTTGCAACAGGAACATACACAAACGACTTTGTCCGATGCCACCACCTATTGATTGAGGGAGTTCTCCGCTTATCAATGCTTGATGGAAACGTAACTCTGCCCGTTCCTCGCAGTTGCGGGCTTTGAGTTGTTGTATTAATGATTGTGGGCTGACGCGTATTCCCATAGAGGAAAGTTCAAACGGACATTCGAGAATAGGATTCCAAAATATCATATCTCCGTTTAATCCAACAAACCCATCGGCATTTGGGGTGATCCAATCGTCATAGTCGGGAGCGCGTCCATCGTGTGGCTCGCCATTGGATAGTGGATTGCCAATGCCAATGATAAATATTGCGCCAAATTTTTTTGCTGCTTCAGATTCACGATTTTTGGCATCGAGGTTGGGGAACATCTCAAGTAATTGCTGTGAATGAAGGAATGTGATTTCTTCGGGCAATTGTGGTGTGATGTGGGGATAACGTCGATAAATCATAAGCTCGGTTGATTTGACGGCAGCGTATATTTTTTTGACTGTGGATTTTAGATAATCAATGTTTCTGTCCTCATCGGTGATGGTCTGCTCCCAGTCCCATTGGTCGACATATAAAGAATGTAGATTGTCAAGCTCTTCGCATGCACGTATAGCATTCATGTCGGTATATAATCCATATCCCGGTGCAATGTCGTAGGCTCCGAGTTTGGTGCGTTTCCATTTGGCGAGCGAATGAACGACTTCAGCACGTCGATTGGCCATGCATTGTATATTAAAAGAAACAGGGCTTTCAACACCATTTAGGTCATCGTTGAGTCCTATCCCCGATAAAACGAACAGAGGAGCAGTAACTCGACGCAGGTTGAGCGCATCAGCAAGTTTCTCTTGAAAAGTTTCTTTAATGTCCTTGATTGCCACCTCGGTTGTTTCAGGAAGTAGCTTTTGTTTGTATTTTTTAGGTATGATAAGAGCCATATTTTATGCTGTTGTGTTTAGATTTGGGTTGCAAAGATAAACATATTTCTATTATTTTCAAATTTTTTCTTTCAATTTGCTATAATTTGTTCTTATTGACGGTCATTGACGATTTTTGATGGATAAAGTAGATGTGTTTTGATGAAAAATTGCTAAGTTTGCATTGATCAAGGCATGTGATGGAAAAATTAATGCAATATATATGGCAACATCGCTTATGGTTGCAACAGGATATGCACACCGTTGATGGACGTGTAGTGCAAGTTATTGATGCGGGTCAGTTGAATACCGATGCGGGTCCTGATTTCTTTAATGCCAAGATAAAGATAGATGGCGAAATGTGGGTTGGAAATATTGAAATCCATGTAAAAGCCAGCGATTGGTATCGTCATAGACATGATAAAGATGAGGCTTATGATTCAGTAATATTGCATGTTGTAGAGAGGGATGATGTGCCGGTTAAGCGCAGTAATGGAGAGGTTATTCCGCAATTGCGCATGCCATGTTCGCCCGATTTTCATCAAAGATATAACCACTTGGTCGGCAATTCTGGAAGCGAGTTGCCTTGTAGTACAGAAATTACTGAAATACCATCAATATATATATCCGACTGGATTTCTACTCTCGCTCATGAGAGGTTGTATCGCAAGGTAGAACACATCAAAGAGTTGCTGAAAAGATATAACGGAGATTGGGAAGAGGTGTGTTATGTGATTATGTCGCGGTGTATGGGATTTGGTATTAATAGTGATGCTTTTGAGCAATTAGCACTGAGCCTGCCATTGCGTTTCATGGGAAAACATAGCGATTCGTTGTTGAGTATTGAGGCATTATTATTTGGGCAGTCGGGATTGCTTGAAGAAGCGCCCGTAGATGATTATGTAAAAAGTCTCAACGCTGAATATGAATTTCTTGCGCATAAATTCTCTTTGCGAAGGAATGAAAATATCAGGTGGAAGATGGCACGCATGCGTCCTGCAAATTTTCCTCATAGACGCATTGCATTGTTAGCATCAATGATTTATGGAGGATTTCGCATGATGTCAAAGATGATTGCCACAACAACAGAGAAAAATGCTCAAGAATTATTTGATGTGGTGTTATCGGGATATTGGGCCCGTCATTATGCATTTGGGAATGAGGCTCCTAATGAATTAAAGGCATTGAGTCGTCAGTCAATAAACATAATGCTCATAAATGTATATGTTCCATTGGTATATGCCTACGGGATGGTGCGAGGAGAGGATTCATTGTGTGATAGAGCTATATCGATATTGCAATCATTGCCATCGGAAAATAA
Organism: uncultured Muribaculaceae bacterium; assembly: GCA_964497305.1. Lineage (GTDB taxonomy): Bacteria > Bacteroidota > Bacteroidia > Bacteroidales > Muribaculaceae > RGIG4079. The sequence continues at coordinate 12,115 of CAZCEB010000017.1, forward strand.
TGTAATTGTAGATATGTTTAAACGTGCAGGAGTAGCGAGTCAAGATGCACTAAGCTCGCAAGCGTTGATACAACTCCGACGAGAATATTGTGAGAAGCATAAGTGTCTTTATTGTCGCATAGGGCATAGGATGTTGTCGGCAAAAACACGCAAAATCCAATAATTGGATTTAATTTCGAAAAGATAGGTTAATGTTAAATAATTAATTATAGTTAATTGAAACACTTTTTTATGTTTTGATTGCATTATTTGGTATAACTTTACACCTTGATAATAATTTGAGCTTATGAAAGGTCTAAAGTATATATTTATATTATTTGCGATATTGTGTAGCCCGATATTGTTAAATGCCGAAAAGATAGTAGTTGGAGCTGAACGCACAGATGAATATGTCCCATTATTGAAAGGTAAAAAAATAGCAATTTTGTCCAATCACACCGGAATGGTAGGAGATAAACATACTCTTGATGTGATGCTTGAAAATGGACTTAACGTAACAACTATATTTTCTCCGGAGCATGGATTTCGTGGCAAGGCTGATGCCGGAGAGCATGTAAGCAGTTCGGTAGATAGTAAGACCGGAATACCCATTGCCTCTTTATATGATGGGAAAAAACGCATGCCGGCCAAGGAAGTAATGGATAATATTGATATTATTGTTACTGACATTCAAGATGTAGGTTTACGCTTTTATACCTATTACTGCACAATGGCCGATTTGATGAATGCGGCAATCACATATGGTAAGGAATTTATGGTTCTTGACAGGCCTAATCCAAATGGCATGTATGTTGATGGTCCCATTCTTGATATGAAATATGAATCGGGAGTTGGTCGCTTGCCTTTAACTGTTGTTCATGGAATGACATTGGGCGAAATTGCAATGATGGCCAATGGCGAAGGGTGGTTAAAAAATGGCAAGAAAGTTCCCTTGAAGGTAATTCCATGTGAGGGTTACACCCATCAATCACGGTATGTATTGCCTATTGCTCCCTCTCCAAATTTGCGAGATATGAAAGCGGTATATTTGTATGCATCAACATGTTATTTTGAGGCCACACCGGTGAGTTTGGGGCGAGGAACAGATAGCCCTTTCAAAATTTATGGACATCCCGATATGACCGGTTGTGATTTTTCGTTCACACCTCGTAGTGTAGATGGTGCAAAAAATCCGCCTCAACTTAACAAGAAATGTTACGGACGTGATTTGCGCCATCTTGAAGATGAAGATATTATCAAGGCAGGAATAAATTTGGAGTATCTTCTTGATGCTTATCATAATTTAAAGATGCCTACAGATAAATTTTTCCGCAGTTTCTTTGAAAAACTCATTGGAGACGGAAATATTCGTACAATGATTGAACAAGGAGCAACAGCCGATGAAATACGAGCAACATGGGCCGATGACGTGGCAAAATTTAAAGAACAAAGAAAACCCTATCTGCTTTATGCAGAATAAACCATAAAAACAAAAACATTTTATTATGACTCCAAGTGTAGTAATTTTTACAATAATAGGTTATTTCTGCCTGTTGTTTGTAATTTCATTTTTTGCATCGCGCAAATCAGATAATTCAACATTCTTTACCGGAAACCGCAAAACGCCATGGGCATTAGTGTCAATTGCAATGATTGGAGCGGCAATATCGGGTGTTACATTTATTTCAGTTCCTGGAATGGTGGTTAATAGCGGATATTCTTATTTGCAGATGTGTTTAGGGTTTATCGTTGGATATTTTCTCATCGCATTTGTGCTTGTTCCGATGTTTTACAAGCGCAATTTGGTTTCGATATATGGATATTTGGGAGAACGTTTTGGGGTATCGACCTATAAATCCGGAGCGTGGTTTTTCTTTATCTCAAAAATGCTTGGAGCCTCAGTGAGATTTTTAGTGGTGTGTGTCGTATTGCAAAAACTTGTGTGCGATCCATGGGGAATACCATTTTATATAAACGTAATAGCAACAATTGCGTTGATATGGCTATATACAATGCAAGGAGGGGTGAAAACATTGATTTGGACCGACACGTTGAAAAGTTGTTGCTTGATTTTATCGGTAATCCTGTGTATATATTTTATAGCTAAAAACCTCGGATTCTCATTTGGAGAAATGGTGGGAGCAATCTCTGCCGATGAGTCGTCGCGAGTATTTTTCTTTGACAATCCCAAAGAGGGTACATATTTCTGGAAGCAATTCCTTGCCGGTGTGTTTATGGTGATTGCCACCACCGGGCTTGACCAAGATATGATGCAACGCAA
>CAZCEB010000018.1:0-13818 GCA_964497305.1 uncultured Muribaculaceae bacterium
CGTATTGTTGATAACCAACTGACGCTCTTCTGATTATTTTCGTCGAACTCACGTTGGATTAGCAATTTGCATATACAGGAAATTATTACAAAATTTTGTATTGGAAAATAAAAAAACGACAGCCTATGTAACAAAACAGATTAAAGACATATAGATAAAAAGCGTTAGCTTTATTCTTGTTCTTGAAAATCGCCACAAGAGTAGAAGTAGAAGCTCACGGAACATCCGTGGGCTTCTACTTGTATATGTGGCAAAGGTGTTTGGCGATACCTCAAGAACGTAGACAAAGTTGAGTCCACGTTTTTTATTGTCTCCTTTGAGCCTTGGACTATACTTTTTTATTCACATATATTCAAATTAATTATGAAAGCAATAAAATTATTATGCCTTTTTGCTGTTACATTATCTTTATCATCTTGTTTTGGATCAAAACAAACAGCAACCTACATTGTTCCTAACGCTATAAACACAGTAAATTCAGTATCTCTCAATGAATTAAATTTAGCTCGAGGAGACTACCAAATCCTAAACACTGCTACAAGTGAAGCAATCATCAAAGCTGTAATCAAAAAAAATAAAGCATCTATTCATGAAGAGACTAATGAATTTGCTTTGTATTACGAAGAAACCGAGACAGGCGGTCTTTCTCTAAAAGAGTATAGCGGTGTTGTCAGACTTGGGTATCTAAACAACATGTATTCTACTACAAAATTTGAAAACTTTAACCCTGAAGAAATCGCAATCAAATTGGCTTCTTATAGAATAATTAACATTGCTCAACAACATGGAGCCGACGGAGTTATCGAGCCTATCATCTCAACTAAAGCAGAACAAATCGGAGATGAAATTATATATAAGTCAACGGTTTCCGCAAAACTCATAAAACTTAAAGAACACAAATAAGCCATGAAAACTTTATTTAGAATAACTTTAATCCTATGTCTTGCTTTTTCATTGCAATCATGCTTTGGCTCTAAGAAGACAACCCCCAGCCAACCTACTACGCTTGACATCAGATTAGATCTTGTCAAAGATGGAGAGGCTAACAAATACATCAATCTTGATTATGGTATACGTCTAAACGTAAAAGATGTTCGCGCCAAAACATAATTATTAAACATCTATGATGCAAGTGTAACATCTGTTCCAAGAACAACAGTATATCCCGACGTTACATCATTTGTTTCAGAAAGCACTCGTCAATATATGCGCAAATGGGATTTGATCTTGAAGCTGATATTGCTACAGACTATTTCTTATCACTAAAAATAAAGGAATTCAATGTCAGCTATCTTTCAGGTGCAGGATGGTCCGGATTGGTTCACCTTGGAGTCGAAGTTTTCGACAGCAACCGAAAACAAGTTTATCCAAATGTAACTGCGGTAGGTCGTTCTAAAGTTGGCGGATACAGCAAAAACTCTTCTACAGCATCATTAGCTATCAATAATGCATTTGTTGCAGCATTGGAAGATATTGATTGGGATAAAATTGCATATTTTTTAAGAAAAGCTGATAGCCCTGCTCAAGAAAAGAACAAAAAAGTTACAGGAGAAGGCAATACAGCTCTTGAAAGTACCGTTATTCGCTGGTTTATTGAATCATCTCCACGTGGAGCCGATGTTTATACTCGCGTCGTATCATCTACTCCTGATGTCAAAAACACAAATCAAAATTACGTTGGAACAACTCCATACGAAACAACAGCAACATTTGACATAAAAGGATTAACATTCAACAACTCTGGCAACGTCCAGATTGAGGTTATTTGCGAAAAAAGTGGTTATATCACACAAAAGAAACGTTTTAACCTACGACAGGCTATTGAACAAAATGAGATTTCCACTAAATTCAATCTCATAAGAGAAGATGAATAAATCTTCTCTCTACAACCTACCGAAAAGAGTCTTCTAAAATTAGGAGACTCTTTTCTATACTCGCTTTTTTTCGTAACTTTGCAGTCCCGAAGAGCATAAAGTTCTTCAACAAATATGAAAAGAAACACCAATATACATTATTACATTTCAAACAAATATATCTACTTTAAGTATCATCACAATATTTCTACTAATTGGGAAGACTGAGTGCTAATATAATTCTCTGAAATAATCACTAATAAATATTTATAATTGTATGAGCAAAGTACGTTTGCTCATAATGGTGCTGTGTGCATCATTATGGGCTGAGGGTAGCTATGCCCAAGGATTTTATATACTGACGTTGGAGCAAATGTTTGCTTTAGCTGATGAAAATAGTAAAGCGTTGAAAATTGAGAATGCGGCAGTTACAGAAGCACGACAGGGTGTTAAGGTCGCTAAAAATGATTATCTCCCTGATATTGCCATCTCCCTATCGGCAAGTTATCTTGGCAATGGGTGTCTAATGGATAGAGGATTCTCGAATGGGCATAATATCAAGATGCCTCACTTCGGGAATAATTTTGCCATTCAAGCCACTCAACTTATCTATGGAGGAGGAGCTGTCAGCAACCGCGTGGCGATAGCAAAACTCAGCGAGGAGATGGCGAGTGTAAATCGTGAAGCGACTCGCTCTCGTATTAGATTTTTGCTTACGGGATTTTATCTCGATTTGTACAAACTACATAATGCCTTAGAGGTCTATGACCGCAACATCGAATTGGCAAAAATAGTCATCAAAGATACAAAAGCTCGCAATGTTGCAGGCATAGCACTAAAAAATGATGTTACACGCTATGAGTTGCAACTCAAAAATTTAGAACTTGCGCGCCGACGCGTGGAAAATTCTGTGGAAATTCTCAACTATGACATTGTAACAATGTTGGGGTTACCCGTCGACACCAAAATTTCGCCCGACACCACTCTCCTTGACCATTCGCTACCAGTAGAAGGAATAATTCATTGGCAAGAGACAGCAGAAAATAATGCACACGCATTGAAACAATCGGCATTAGCTGTTGAAATGGGAGTATATGGAGAACGATTGGCTCGTTCCGAATGCCGTCCTTCAGTTACACTTTTTGCCGCCAATCATTTTGATGGTCCTATTACGATTGAAGTCCCTACTATTAACAAGAATTTCAATTATTGGTATGTCGGTGTGGGTGTCTCATTTAAACTATCATCGCTCTATAAGGCAAACAAAAGCATAAAACAAGCTCAATACAAGACATTGTTGAGTCGTTGCCATCAAGAAGAGGTCATGGAGCAAACATCGCTTGCGGTACAAGCTGACTATACCAAATATTTGGAGTCATTTGAAGAGGTGGCAACATTAGAAAAGAGCGTGCAACTCGCTAACGAAAACTATGCTGTGATTGAAAATCGCTATCGCAACGATATAGCACTAGTTACCGATATGCTTGACGCATCTAATCAGCTACTTGATGCCGAGCTACAATTAATTAATGCTCGTATCAATGTGATATTTAACTACTATAAACTGAAAAATACATCCGGAAATTTATAAAATGATAATATTATGACAAGAAGAACAAAAAGATTAATTTACAACATTGTAGCTTGCATCCTGTTACTCGGAGCTATTTCGTGGGTATGCGAAAAGTTCATTCACTTAGGGAATGTTGAATTTACCGAAAATGCACAAGTTAAGCAACTCATTGTGCCTGTAAACTCTCGCGTGCAAGGATACATCAAGGAAGTGCGTTTTGAGGAGTACGCAAAAGTTTCAAAAGGAGATACACTCGCAATTATTGAGGATGCAGAGTATCGCTATCTCGTGGCACAAGCCGAAGCAAATCTGACAAATGCACGAACAGGGAAAGATGCAATGCACAATGTGATTTCGACAACAAATACCAACCTTACGGTAACGGATGCAAACATTGAAGAAGCACGCATACATCTTGAAAATGCCGAGCGTAATTACAAGCGATTCAGCGCGTTGTATGAACAAAATGCCGTAACACGCCAACAATATGACGATATTAATACAACATATTTGGCAGCAAAAGCTCGATACGAAATGCTCAACTGCCAAAAAGAGAGTGTTGAATCAGTAAGTCGCGAACAAAACACTCGCTTAGGACAGAACGAAGCAGGCATAAAATTAGCTGAAGCAGCTTTGGAATTGGCACGTTTAAATCTCACATATACCATTGTCCTTGCCCCTTGTGATGGTTACACAGGTCGTAAGGAGATTCAGCAGGGACAACTCATCCAACCCGGGCAAACTCTTGTCGATATTGTCGATTCAGAGGATAAATGGGTTATTGCGAATTACAAAGAGACTCAGACTGCAAATATCACAGAAGGATGTGAAGTAGAGATTGAGATTGATGCCGTTCCCGATTATACATTCAAGGGGGTTGTCCGCTCTGTTTCACGTGCTACCGGAGCAAGTTTCTCACTTATGCCACAGGATAATTCATCGGGCAACTTCGTAAAAATCGAACAACGTATTCCCATTCGCATCGACTTTACGAAAGATAACGATGCAGAGGCTATGGAACGCGTGTCAGCAGGCATGAATGTAGAATGTAAAGTATTGTATTAATGAGCAATCATCACAAGTCCATCCAACTTTTTTCAATTCCGCAGATTCGATTCATCCCCGAACGAGTAAAACCATGGATGCTGATACTCTTCATCATCGTTCTTAATTGTACGGGCGGTGTTTATCTTGCTGCAGTGAGTGATATGGTTGGCTCAACACAACTACTGCAAGAGGATATAATGATGGCAGGCTATGCCTCGCTGGTGGGAATGGCACTATTCTTTGCCATTATGTTCCGCTTGAAATGGGCAGTAAGACCAAAAACCGCATTAGGTAGTTGTATTTTGGTTTTAATAGCAGCCAATTTGATATGTATGCATACGGGTAGTGTACCTGTGCTTGTGGGAGTTTGCCTCATTAGCGGATTTTTCCGAATGTGGGCAATATATGAGTGTAATTCTACTATTCAGTTATGGATTACTCCTAAACGAGATATGTCGATCTGGTTCTGTTATATCTATTTAATGGTAAACGGCACCATTCAACTTACCGGGATTGCTTCTCTTTCGTTTTCCGTATGGGCATCGTGGCACTATATGTATTGGTTTATTATAGGAGCGCTGTTGCTCATATATCTGATTACGATTATCTGCTACAAGGGTATTCGCATTATGCCACGCCTGCCATTGTTTGGCATTGATTGGATAGGCATGTTGCTGTGGGGTACGACTGCTATGTCAATATTGTTTATCTGCATCTATGGTGAGTATTACGACTGGTGGCAGTCAGAACACATTTGGTTTGCGACAATATTGGGTATTGCTTCATTAGGATTAAACCTTTGGCGTGCAACATTCTTGCGACGCCCTTATATCTCGTTTTCAATATTCAAAATACCAATTGTATCCACTTGCGTGGCAATAATACTTGTAATGGACCTGTTGTTAGCACCATCGCATATTTTTGAACACACTTTGATGGAGAATATCTTGGGATATGATCATCTTAATACTCTGACACTAAGTTGGGTATCAATATTTGGAGTAGTGATAGGCATCATTTTCACTTGGCAGACCTTCGCTCGTCTTAAATGGAGTTATCAACGAATGTTGGTAATCGCTTTCTCATGTTTTGCTTTTTACTTGGCATATTTCTATTTTTACATAGATTATAACCTACCCCAAGAAACATTATTCCTCCCAGTAATTATGCGTTCTGCGGGCTATGTAATGGTTGCGGTGATGATGCTTACAGCTAACACCCGATTACCTTTTCCCTATACATTCCTACACGGACTATCGTTCCAAAATATGTTCAGTGCGGCATTGGCAGCACCAATTGGAAATGCAATTATAGGTCGATTATTGAAGATAGCGATGTCCCACAACTCGATGTTCCTCAGCGAGCAAATGGATAGCGTCAAGTTATCTACAACACATGTCCAACTTGGAGAATTATATGGTATGATACAAGCACAATCGCTAATAGAATCGATGAAAGAGATTTATGGCTGGTTATTGTTTGTTGCAATTCTATGTCTCATTGGACTTATGTTACGTTATAGCGGAATACGTCCCAAGAGAGTAATTGAACCAACATATCAAGTCATTTATAAGTTTATCCGTCGCGATGTAAGACTGCGTTTACGCCAAGCTCTCAGACAAAAAGAGATTTCCACTAAATTCAATCTCATAAGAGAAGATGAATAAATCTTCTCTCTACAACCTACCGAAAAGAGTCTTCTAAAATTAGAAGACTCTTTTTTATAATACCTTTCTCTTTCTTTATTTTTTCTAATATTTGGTTTATAGTTTGATGAAGTACAGAAATTTGCGTAACTTCGCTTTTTGATACTACAAACTCAAAAATGCCAGGCATAAACCCATATAATCAACGCACTGCTCTTCTTCTCGGAGAAGATGCCATAAACACGCTTGCTGAGAAGCATGTGATGGTCGTGGGCGTTGGCGGAGTGGGTAGTTATGCCGTTGAAATGCTTGCTCGCAGCGGAGTGGGAACGCTAACAATTATTGATGGCGATGTTGTATCTCCAAGCAATATTAATCGCCAATTACCGGCTCTGATGTCAACAATTGAGACGAGTAAAGTTGATGTCATGAAGCAACGCATCAAGGATATAAATCCCGACTGCAAAGTAAATGCGATAAATCGTTTCATCTCGTCTGAAGATGTTTCTGAAACTTTAGAAACATTTAATCCCGACTTTGTAGTTGATGCCATAGACTCTGTTGCACCAAAAGTAGAACTCATCAAACAATCTCTTCATCGCAAGATTAAAATCATTTCTTCGATGGGTGCGGGTGGACGCATTGATCCTACAAAAGTTCAATATGCCGATATTGCCGACACATTTCATGACGGATTGGCTCGAGTAGTGAGACAACGTCTAAAAGAACATGGCATTACACGAGGGATAAAAGTTGTGTTCAGTTCAGAGCAAGCTCGCAAGTCATCGCTTATAATGACCAATGAGATACAAAACAAAATTTCAAGTTTTGGGACTATTGCATGGCTACCTGCCACATTCGGCATCATGCTCGCAGCTCACGTAATAAACAAATTGACAGGACAAAAGGTATGATAACCATAACAGGCATAGAAAAAAACTTTGACTCGCTAAAAATCCTCAAAGGGATTGACCTTGAGATAAATAAAGGCGAAATAGTTTCTATTGTAGGTCCAAGTGGAGCAGGAAAAACAACTCTGCTTCAGATCATCGGTACGCTTGATCGCCCCGATGCGGGGAAAGTTCTATATGATGGTGAAGATATCATGTCTTATAAGGATGCTCAAATAGCTCAATTTCGCAACAAAAACATAGGCTTTGTTTTTCAATTTCATCAGTTATTACCCGAATTTTCGGTTATTGAAAATGTCGCAATGCCGGCTTTAATTGGCGGAACATCTCGCACGACAGCATTCAACCGAGCAAAAGAATTAATTGATTATCTTGGGATTTCAGAGCGCATAAATCACAAACCTGCACAACTATCGGGCGGAGAACGTCAACGTGCGGCTGTGGCAAGAGCCTTGATAAATTCGCCTAAAGTCATTCTTGCCGATGAGCCTTCCGGGAGCCTTGACACTCAAAATCGCAACGAACTCCACAAGTTGTTTTTTAACTTGCGTCGTGATTTGGGACAAACATTCATTATTGTTACTCACGATGAATCATTAGCAGCCGATACCGATCGCATTATTCACATGCGTGATGGTCTGATTACCAATATTGTATCCTCAAATAATGCTTAACATGAATTGGGCAATATTAAAACATACTCTTCTGCTACTTATCACTTCGATGATTATCTCTTCATGTGGTGATGATGGTCCTTATAACGACCAAGCCGCTTTATATGATATTGTTACATTTGAGGGCAATTCATCAAATGGAGCATCTTTTTCTTTTCAACGACGTGATGACTCGCCATTAATCAATCTTTTTGCAAAAGGCGTAAACGTGAATGGGGAAAGCGTGAAACAACATGACCGCATGCTTATAGGATATTACCCGGAATCGGGCAAAGCATATACATCGGGAAATATATCCCTCATTTCAATAACACTTGTCAATCAAGACACATTGCGCACAGCTTCGATGGACAAAATTTCGGGGTGGAATGCCGATGCTATTTTCCTAAATAGCTTGTGGCGTTCAGGGAAATACATCAACATGTATATCAGAGTTGATTATTCTACAGAGAAACGCGATTTCAGTCTGACGATGGATGAAGCAACTCAAAACGACGAGTACCCTCATCTATATTTGGTACACAATTTGCTTGAAGCTCCTAATAGCTTCTTGCGCCGAGCATATGCCTCATTTGACATATCATCAATATGGAATAGTGAACATTGTAAAGGTGTAATTATCCACTTAAACGATTCTAATCTCAAACAAGAAACATATACATTCTCAAAACAATAATTATTTGATAAGATATGAAAAAAACAATTTTTTATTTATTTTTAGCGATTTCATCGGTAGCGTTATACTCTTGTAACGAAGATAGCAATCCAAATCAAATTCCGGATAATACACTTGCTGATATTGTAACTCTATATCAGACTCAAGAGAGTTCTACAGTTTTTCAATTGCAGGAGAAAGATGATGAGCCTATTGCTACTCTCACTGCAAATGATTTCACAATCAGCAATACCCCATTTAAAACCGGAGATCGAGTAATGATTTCTTATGTTCCAAAAAATGGTGAAAGATATGTCAGTGATTATATTACTCTTTATGCAATATCTTCGGTTTACAATCCTGAAATCATTGCAGAGGAAATCAACAAATACCCTGACTGGGATTTTGCTCCTATAAAAGTAGACAAGCTATGGCGTACAAGCTCTTTTATCAATCTATATAGTCGCATAACATATTATCAAGAGACTAATTTTAGAGTCATTATCGACAAATACACTATTAATAACAGTTATCCCGATGTGTATTTAACCTATGACCTTGACGCAAACATAAATAGTCAGGAAAAGACATTTATAACATCATTTGATATCTCATCGGTGTGGAATTTGACTACATGTCAAGGCGTTAATATATACCTTAAAAACGACGACAAAGTACAAACTATAACCATCAATAAAAATCTAACAATTAAACCCGTTGAATAATGGAAAATAATAACAAGAAAAACGAAATAAAAATTGAGCTTACTCCGGAAGTAGCTAATGGTCATTACTCAAATCTTGCTGTAATATCTCACTCGGCAAACGAATTCTTTGTTGATTTCATTACTGTTGCACCCAATATGCCACAGGCTAAAGTGCAAAGCCGCATCATCATGAACCCTGAAAATGCAAAAAATTTACTTTTTGCCCTCCGCGATAATATCCAAAAATATGAATCAATATTTGGTGAGATAAAACGCAAAATGCCTGTAAATAACCCTAACAATAATGGAGGAAATGGAGAAATCCCAAATCCATTCATCATGGGTGGCAATGCTTAATCTATAAAAACATATAATATGATAAAAAACAATCTGACAATATACAACTCTCTCTCGCGCACTAAAGAATTATTCAAACCGCTTCACGAAGGTCGCGTGGGAATGTATGTTTGCGGTCCCACTGTTTATGGAGATGGGCATCTTGGCCATGCACGTCCGGCAATCACATTTGATATTCTATATCGCTACCTGACTCACCTTGGTTACAAAGTGAGATATGTGCGCAACATCACCGATGTTGGTCATCTTGAACACGATGCCGATGATGGAGAAGACAAAATTGCAAAAAAAGCTCGCCTTGAACAACTTGAGCCAATGGAAGTCGTTCAATTCTACCTCAACCGCTACCACAAAGCGATGGAAGAATTAAACGTGTTACCTCCGTCTATCGAACCTCATGCTTCGGGACACATCATTGAACAAATCGAGTACATCAAGAAAATTCTCGATAGCGGATATGCCTATATCAGTGAAGGATCGGTTTATTTCGATGTTCCAAAATTCAACAAAGATTTCAATTACGGAAAACTCTCGGGACGCAACATCGATGAACTGCTTTCGACGACTCGCGCACTTGATGGTCAACAGGAAAAACGCAATCCTGCCGACTTTGCTCTATGGAAAAAAGCAGCCCCCGAACACATCATGCATTGGCCATCACCATGGAGTGAAGGCTTCCCCGGATGGCATCTTGAATGTTCAACTATGGGAGAGAAATATCTCGGTGAGAAATTTGACATTCACGGAGGAGGTATGGATCTCATGTTCCCCCACCACGAGTGTGAAATCGCTCAATCGGTAGCTCATAACGGTCATGAATCAGTCCACTATTGGATGCACAACAACATGATTACCATCAATGGACAGAAAATGGGTAAGTCGCTTGGTAACTTTATCACGCTTGACGAATTTTTCACAGGCTCTCACAAATTGTTGACTCAAGCCTATTCGCCAATGACCATACGCTTCTTCATCCTTCAAGCCCAATATCGTAGCACTCTTGATTTTAGTAACGAAGCATTGCAAGCGGCAGAGAAAGCATTGCAACGCATGCTCGACGGATGGAAGCGTCTTCAAGAGTTAAAAGCATCTGACACATCAACAATTGATGTTTCTAATCTTGAAGCAAAATGTTACGAAGCTCTTGATGATGACTTGAATACGTCTATCGTTATTTCTCACCTATTTGAAGCTTGCCGCTTGATTAATCAAGTTAACGACGGCAACGCCACCGCTACGGCTCAAGATATCGAAACATTGAAACAGTTATTTAATACATTCCTTGTTGATATTCTTGGCATTCGTACAGAGATCGTTGCAGGTGCTGGCTCAGGCGATGCTCTCCGCCCATTTGAAGATGCAGTTGACTTGTTGCTTCAAATACGCTCCGAAGCAAAAACGAAAAAAGACTGGGCTACAAGCGACCTAATTCGCAACCGCCTCTCTGAAATAGGATTTAACATTAAAGATACCAAAGACGGATTTGAATGGTCTTTGAAATAATGAGCTGATGGACGCACGAGAATTGGCGACACGCATAATGCTCAATTTACCCTATGATCCAAACGATCAACAGGTACAATTGATTGCTGCGCTCGCCCGATTTTGCGTCTCTTCGGCCGATGACAATCCTGTCTTTCTTCTTAACGGATATGCCGGTACGGGAAAGACATCCCTTACCGGCACTCTTGTAAAAACCCTTGGCGAAATAGGCGTTTCATCGGTGCTACTCGCCCCTACCGGTCGAGCGGCAAAAGTGTTTGCAGCGTTTGCCCAACATACAGCCTATACCATACATCGCAAAATCTATAAAGCTCCCGATATTGGCGACGTATCAGGGATATTTGGTGGTGTTACTGAAAACAAGCACAAATACACTGTGTTTATTGTTGATGAAGCATCAATGATTGGCGCAGCAAGTGGCAATGAATATGGCGGAAATTTGCTTGAAGACCTCATCCACTATGTCTATTCGGGCCACAAATGTCGATTGATATTACTTGGAGATACTGCACAGTTGCCCCCTGTGGGTTGTGAAGAGAGTCCTGCCATGAACGTTAAAGTTTTGAGGTCCTATGGGTTGCGCACAACACGTGTTACACTCACCGAAACTGTGCGCCAAGCCGGCGACTCCGGTATCTTATATAATGCAACAATATTGCGCAAAGCAATGAAAGTTAATCCTCTACCCTCGCCTTTTCTTTTCACATCACGATTTGACGATGTAGAGAATATTTCGGGCGAACTGCTTGCCGAATCAATAGGCGATGCGTATGATACCGATGGAATTGAGTCAACAATCTTGATTACTCGTTCCAATAAACGAGCGGTGCAATTTAACCATGGCATACGTGCAAATATCCTTTACAAAGACGAGGAACTGACAAGAGACGAATTATTGCTTGTTGCCAAGAACAATTACCATTGGAGTTCAAAAGTTAAAGGTCTTGATTTTATCGCCAACGGAGATATTGCCACAGTAACGCGAGTGTATGGCTCGGAAGAGAAATATGGTTTCCGATTTGCCGATGTTTCTTTGTTATTTCCCGACCATGACATTGAACTTGATTGCAAAATTCTTCTTGATACTCTCACATCTGAATCTCCGGCACTTGAGCCTCAACGGCTCAACGAGCTATATCATAAATGTATCTCTGACCCTGAGCTTTTCCCTTCTGAAGCGACCATGTCGGCACGCATCAGTGCATTGCGCACCAACCCCTATTTCAATGCCTTACAAGTAAAATATGCCTACGCCGTTACTTGCCACAAGGCTCAAGGCGGACAATGGTGCAACGTATATGTCGATATGGGATATATACCCCCCGAAGCACAGGGTATTGATTTCTATCGTTGGTTATACACAGCTACCACTCGTGCCACCCACCGACTTTATTTCATCAATCCCGGCGTCGAAATAAAATAATTGCTTATCTTTGTGTGTTATGAATGTTGTAATTTATTGCTCGTCAAAGGAAAATATTTCCCAAGAATACAAAGACTCTGCTACCACAATCGGGCAGTGGATAGGCTCTCACAACGCGACTCTCGTCTATGGTGGCATTGACTTGGGGCTGATGAAAATTGTCGCTAACGAGACTCGCTATGCCGGTGGACATGTGGTGGGCATCGTTCCCATCGACCGCAGAGCAATGGAATATCCCCACAATGACGAGAGTATATATGTCGCTGACCTCAACGAGCGCAAAGCTCGTCTCATAGAACTTGGCGATGTATTCATCGTTCTGCCTGGCGGATATGGCACTCTCGATGAATGGATGTCAACTCTTGCGACATTGGCATTTACCAACGACACCCGAAAAACAATTATTGTTGTTAATCAAAATGGATTGTTTGACAACACCATTGCCCAACTGCACACAATGATAGACTGCAACCTCATGCACCCATCCTGTATGCAACGAATGAATATCGCTACATCGGCCAATGAATGTTGCAAAATCCTACAATCTCTCATCTCATAAAACTCCTTTACAATGAAAAAAAGTTTCATATACACCTGCACAGGCGATGCTGGAACAACATCCCTCGTTGGGGGAAAACGCGTCAAGAAAAATGATTGTCGCATTGAGTCATACGGCTCGGTAGATGAGCTAAACTCCACTCTCGGACTACTCGCTGCGATGCCTGATATATCGGTTGAATATCGCTCATTGCTCACATTCATTCAAAACAAATTGTTCAACATAGGGGCTTATCTCGCTACCGACAATCCCGACGGAAACACCTCGCCGGCTCGCGGACTATCAACCGACGACATCACTCGCATCGAGCAAACTATTGACAAAATCGATGCTTCGCTACCCCCACTAAATAATTTCGTTCTGCCGGGAGGCTCTCAATCGGCAGCAATAGCTCACATTTGTCGCACCTCTTGCCGACGTGCCGAACGACGCATCATTGATCTCGCTGAAATCAGTTATGTTGACACTCTTGTTTTGAAATTCATCAACCGGTTGAGCGACTTTTTATTTGTTTTTGCACGTTTTTGCAATATAAATAACAATACCGATGAAATATTTTGGAATAAAGATTGTTAGTATAGGGAAATTGACTACTTTTGCGGAAAATTTAAAGAAATAATAATTAAATACTATTCTAAATATTTATATCACTATGTATTGGACTTTGGAATTAGCATCAAAACTCGAAGACGCACCATGGCCTGCAACCAAAGAAGAACTCATTGACTATGCAATGCGTTCAGGAGCGCCCCTCGAAGTAATTGAAAACCTTCAAGAAATGGAAGACGAAGGCGACATCTACGAATGTATCGAAGACATCTGGCCCGACTATCCCTCAAAAGAAGACTTCTTCTTCAACGAGGATGAGTATTAAGAAGCAAGAATCATATTAAATGATTAAATATCAGCGG